>NZ_JBIMJQ010000017.1:0-43290 GCF_043674215.1 Streptococcus sp. A22 | reverse complement strand
AGAACAGACAGCTGAACCAGTTGAAACAGCTGTTTTTTGGCTAGGTTGGGGTGGCTAACTTCATTATAGAACTTTCGTTTAAATGAAGTAGCGGAAAATTTTTCTAATTCTGAGTGATTTGGCTTGATTTTTCCTTATTTTTTTTAATATAATAGAAGTAGTGATGTTTAAAGAAAAGGATGAGACAGATGGCGAGTATTAAGTTGACGACAAAGGATATCTTTGAGCAGGATTTTAAGATTGGTTTTCGTGGTTATGATCAAGACGAGGTCAATGATTTTCTTGATGAAATCATGAAGGATTACGATGCCTATGAAGCCATTGTAAAGGAATTGAAGGGCGAGATCGCTAGGCTTAAAGCCCAGCTGGCAAATACTTCTCGTCAACCAGCCCCTGTTGCAGAGGAGCCAGAAGCTTTCCGTGCAGAGCGGATGAGTTCAGCCACAAACTTTGATATTCTCCGTCGCATCAATCGTCTGGAGAAAGAAGTCTTTGGTAAACAGATTGCCCAAGAGTAGTAGATAGACATGTGTAATTTTCGGATAATCGCGTGGTAGTAATCTACCATGAGGAAAGTCCATGCTAGCACCAGCTGCAATGCTGGTAGTGTTTGTGCTAGGCGAACCAATAAGCCTAGGGACGTCTTTGACGTTACGGCGGTTAAAATGGCTACGTCCTTGGATATGCCAGAGTAGGCCTGAAAGTGCCACAGTGACGAAGTTTTTATGGAAACGTAAAAAATGGAACGCGGTAAACCCCTCAAGCTAGCAACCCAAACTTTGGTCGGGGCATGGGATGGATGGAACGGTACTCCCAGAGTAGAACAGAAATCCTGACTGCGTAAGCGGTAGACAGATGATTATCGAAGGTGGTAGGACCTAGTACCACTGGAACAAAACATGGCTTATAGAAAATTGCATAATAGGTGGCTAGCTTTGCTAGCTTTTATTATAGAGGAAAAAGATGAAAAAACAATTTGAATTGATTGCGACAGCGGCGGCTGGTTTAGAGGCGGTCGTTGGTCGTGAAATTCGAGAACTGGGCTACGACTGTCAGGTTGAAAATGGGCGCGTGCGTTTCCAAGGTGATGTCAAATCTATCATTGAAACCAACCTTTGGTTGCGTTCGGCAGACCGGATTAAAATTATCGTGGGGAGTTTTCCCGCACGCACCTTTGAGGAACTCTTCCAGGGGGTCTTTGCCTTGGACTGGGAAAACTATCTACCCTTGGGCAGTAAATTTCCTATTTCAAAAGCCAAATGTGTCAAATCCAAGCTCCACAATGAGCCGAGTGTACAGGCCATTTCTAAAAAGGCTGTCGTGAAAAAGTTGCAAAAGCATTTTTCGCGTCCAGAAGGCGTTCCCTTGCAGGAAGTTGGGGCAGAGTTTAAGATTGAAGTCTCCATCCTGAAAGATGTGGCCACGGTATTGATTGACACGACGGGTTCCAGCCTCTTCAAACGTGGCTACCGCGTTGAAAAAGGTGGCGCGCCCATTAAGGAAAATATGGCGGCAGCCATTTTACAGCTGTCTAACTGGTACCCAGACAAGCCTTTGATTGATCCGACTTGTGGTTCGGGCACTTTCTGTATTGAGGCGGCCATGTTGGCTAAGAATATGGCTCCGGGGCTCAAACGCAGTTTTGCCTTTGAAGAATGGCCTTGGGTTGATGAGGAGCTGGTTGCACAAGCTCGCAAAAATGCGCAGGCAGCGGTTAAATCTGACCTAGTCTTGGACATTGCCGGTTCAGACATCGATGCCCGTATGGTTGAAATGGCCAAGAAAAATGCCTTTGCGGCCGAAGTAGACCAAGATATTGTCTTTAAGCAAATGCGCCTGCAGGACTTGCATACAGACAAGATAAATGGTGTTATTATTTCAAACCCACCTTACGGTGAGCGTTTGTTGGATGATGAGGCCATTATCAAGCTCTACCAAGAAATGGGGCAAACCTTTGAGCCTTTGAAAACATGGTCTAAATTTATCTTGACCAGCGACGAGCAATTTGAGCAGCGGTTTGGAAAACAAGCAGATAAAAAACGGAAATTATACAATGGTACGCTGAAGGTTGACTTGTATCAATTCTTTGGTCAACGAGTAAAACGTTCATAAAATAAAGTGAGGTAGATATGTCAAAGAAACATGAGAAGGCACAAGCAGAGCCAGTTAAGGACGAGCAGATTCTGGACTTTGAAGCAGCAAAAGATATGACCATCGGTCAGGCAGCACAAAAACAGCAGGAAATTGAGGCTGGCATTACCGATACGGATGGCCTTTTAGACCGCTACATCAAGCAACACCGAGATGAGATTGAATCTCAAAAATTTGAGACAAGAACAATCCCTGTCATCAAGGATTCGACTGTTATTCCGGTGGTTGAATCAGCTAGCTTGACTTCGGATGAGTTGGAAACGGCAGCTGCAGCTGTGGCAGCACATTCACAAGAAGAACCGAAGCCAGTTGAGTCAAGCCCTGTTGTTGAGCCTCTAAAAACTCCTGCAGAAGAAGTCGCTTATTTTGATTTGACAGATGGATCCGAAGAAAAGCCCAAGAAAAAAGGATTCTGGATTTTTGGAACCCTCTTGGCGGCATTGATTGCTATTTTAGCTTCCCTCTTTTTCTGGATGAACCAAAATAATGCAGGTCAGACAGCTTCTAGCACTTCGTCATCAAGTTCGACCAAACAGTCTTCTAGTACAACCTCATCAAGCTCAACTCCATCCGAGTTTACAGACTTTACCAAGCTGTACGAGAGCTTCTTTACGGATTCGAGCTTGTCTAAATTGAAGAATTCAGAATTTGGTAAATTAGAGGAATTAAAGGCACTCTTGGACAAGATTGATCCAGACAGTGATGCTTATAAGGAAGCCAAGGCCAACTATGATAAATTAGAAAAAGCTATCGCAGCTGTCAACGGCATCAATGAACAATTTGATAAGCCGATTCTTGTTGATGGCGAATTGGATACCACGGCGACTGTTAAGGCTGGAGCAACTCTAGAAGCGGTTGCGACTGGAATCAGCGGTGTTGATGCGACGATCACTTCAGCTGTAAACTTTGCTCGATCACAAGAGGAAAACCAACAGGCTGTTGCTGGAGCGGTCGCACCGGCTGAACAAGCAGCGCCAGCTGCCCAGGCTGGAACCCCAGCACCAGCTCCTGCAGAATCAAGTGCAGCATCAGCGCTTGCCAGCGCGTCAACAAGTCCTGCCGAAGTGCAAAATGCAGCATCCCAATTCGGGATTCCAGTTCCTCCTGGTGTGACCTTGCAACGTCACTTGAGCCGCGTGCCTTATAACCAAGCCATGATTGATGACGTTAACAATCCTGCTTGGACCTTTAACCCAGGTATTTTGGAAAAAATTGTCGAAACATCTCAAAAACGTGGCTATATCACAGGTAATCAGTATATCTTGGAGAAGGTCAATATCATCAATGGTAATGGCTACTACAATATGTTTAAACCAGATGGCACCTATCTCTTTTCTATCAATGCTAAGACCGGTTACTTTGTCGGAAATGCGCGTGGAAATGCGGATGCCTTAGATTATTAGGAACATAAGAAAAAAGCGGGAGACCGCTTTTTTTGATGTTATGGTGTGGTTTCAATTTCATCTACAGACAAAACTGCCTGGCTGGAATGGACGAGATAGGTCGTTCCGTCTTCAAAGCGAATTTGCAATTGGTCGCCATCGCTGTAATCAGTCCACTCTTTGACCTTACCAGTCTTGACGCTTCCATCGGGAAGTTTGACCTGGGCGTAATTGAAGGTGTAGTTGGTGTCAAAAACTGTCTTGTTACCGCAAGCTGACAGCATCATCAGGCTAGCCAGTGCCAGAGCAACAAGAAGGATTTTCTTCATACCAAGCTCCTTAAATGGGTTTTCGTTCAAAGGCATCTATCGAAATGCCCTGAGAAAGGATTAGTTTGGCCCATTCTTTGGCAGAATGGAGGCTGTGGTCCTTGTAGTTACCACAAGACTCGATGGTTGTCCCAGGAACATCTTCCCAGCTAATGCCGTCTGCGATTTCTTCCAAACTAGATTTAATGACTTCAGCGATTTGGACAGAATCTTGCTTGCCCCACATAATCATGTGAAAACCGGTTCGGCAACCGAAAGGTGAGCAGTCGATGAGTCCGTCAATCCGTTGGCGAATCAGCTTAGCCAGCAGGTGTTCAATGGTGTGCAACCCCGCTGTATCCATGGCGTTTTCATTGGGTTGGATGAGGCGAATATCAAAGTTGGTGATGACATCACCCTTTGGTCCAATCTCCTCAGAAATCAAGCGGATATACGGGGCTTTGACGATAGTGTGGTCCAGTTCAAAACTTTCTACAATAACTTCTTTGGTCATAATTTCCTCCATTTGGGTTGATGAAAACATTATACCATATTTGTCAATTTGCAATTGTGAAATCGTTTAAATTGTGGTAAAATAGATTCAGATTTTGTGTAATGCAAAATAAAATTGAAAGAGGTAGGAAGATGGATATCATTACACTTGTAGTGACCTTGATTTCTGCTCTCATTGGTTTAGTAATTGGTTACTTTGCCATTTCTTTGAAGATGAAAGCTGCAAAAGAAACTGCAGAATTGACACTTTTGAATGCTGAACAAGAAGCAAGTAATGTTCGTGGTCGTGCGGAAGATCAAGCTGAAGCTATTTTAAAAACAGCTGAGCGTGATCGCCAAACCTTGAAAAAAGAATTACTCTTGGAGGCCAAGGAAGAGGCTCGTAAATATCGAGAAGAAGTAGCAAATGAATTTAAGTCAGAACGACAAGAATTAAAGCAAATTGAGTCACGATTGACTGAACGTGCTAGTAGCTTAGATCGTAAAGATGATAATTTAACAAACAAAGAGAAGGCTTTGGAGCAAAAAGAACAAAGCCTGACAGATAAAACTAAACATATTGATGAGCGTGAGCAAGAAGTCGCGAAATTAGAAGAGCAGAAAGCTCTTGAGTTGGAACGTGTTGCTTCGCTGAGCCAGGAAGAAGCCAAAGAGCAGATTCTTGCAGCGACTCGTGATAAATTGACCCACGAGATTGCAACCCGTATCAAGGAGGCTGAGCGAGAGGTCAAAGAGCGGTCTGATAAGATGGCCAAAGACCTTCTAGCGCAGGCCATGCAGCGAATTTCGGGTGAATATGTTGCGGAACAAACTATTACCTCGGTTCATCTGCCGGATGATGCCATGAAGGGCCGAATTATCGGTCGCGAAGGTCGCAACATCCGTACCTTTGAAAGCTTGACAGGGATTGACGTTATCATTGATGATACGCCTGAGGTAGTTGTCCTTTCCGGTTTTGACCCGATTCGCCGGGAGATCGCGCGGATGACCATGGAGACCCTGCTTCAGGACGGTCGTATCCACCCGGCTCGTATCGAGGAGTTGGTGGAGAAATACCGTGTTGAGATGGATAACCGCATCCGTGAATATGGTGAAGCGGCTGCCTATGAAGTAGGCGCTCCTAACCTGCATCCTGACTTGATTAAGATTATGGGACGTCTGCATTTCCGTACCTCCTACGGTCAGAATGTGCTCCGTCACTCGATTGAGGTGGCCAAGTTGTCAGGTATTTTGGCTGCAGAGTTGGGTGAGAATGTTAATTTGGCCCGCCGTGCTGGATTCTTGCATGACGTCGGTAAGGCGATTGACCGCGAGGTGGACGGTAGCCACGTTGAGATTGGTACAGAATTGACCAAGAAATACAAGGAAAATCCAGTGGTTGTCAATACGGTTGCCAGCCACCACGGTGATGTGGAAGCAACTAGCACTATTGCTGTGATTGTTGCAGCAGCGGATGCCTTGAGTGCAGCTCGTCCAGGTTCACGTCGTGAATCGATGGAGGCCTATATCAAGCGTCTCCAAGACCTGGAAGAAATTGCTAATAGCTTTGACGGCATCAAGCAGGCTTATGCTATCCAGGCAGGTCGTGAGATTCGGATTATCGTTCATCCAAATAGAATCAGTGATGATAAGATTACGATTCTGGCTCATGATGTCCGTGAGAAAATTGAAAATAATCTGGATTATCCAGGAAATATCAAGATTACGGTCATCCGTGAAACACGAGCAACTGACATTGCAAAATAAGACAGAAGGAGCTTCGGCTCTTTTTGTTGTTCTTCAAGAGCCGGAAAAATCTGGTTTCCAGATTTAAAATCAGTTGATATTTGCTGAGAATTTTGCTACACTAGAATGAAAGATTTAAAGGAGATAACATGCAGGAAAGAGGCTTACTCATCGTATTTTCCGGTCCTTCTGGTGTAGGGAAAGGAACAGTTCGGCAGGAAATTTTTAGCCATCCAGGTAATAAATTTGAGTATTCGGTGTCTATGACGACCCGGGCTCAGCGTCCAGGTGAGGTGGACGGGGTTGATTATCATTTCCGGAGCCGAGAGGAGTTTGAGGAGTTGATTCGTCAGGGACAAATGCTGGAATACGCTGAGTATGTTGGCAACTACTACGGTACACCCTTGACCTATGTCAATGAAACCCTGGACAAGGGAATCGATGTCTTTCTTGAGATTGAGGTCCAGGGTGCCCTCCAGGTCAAGAAAAAAGTGCCAGATGCAGTTTTTATTTTCCTAACTCCGCCAGATTTGGAAGAGCTCAAAGACCGTTTGGTCGGTCGTGGGACAGACTCGGAAGAGGTTATTGCCAAGCGGATTGAGCGTGCCAAGGAAGAGATTGCTCTCATGCGTGAGTATGACTATGCCATTGTCAATGATGAGGTGCCAAAGGCAGCGGAATTGGTCAAGCGCGTGATTGAGGCGGAACATTTCCGTGTGGACCGTGTGATTGGCAAGTACAACGACATGATTAAAAATATTTAAGTTAGAAAAGAGAATAAGTCCTATGATGTTAAAACCGTCTATTGATACCTTGTTGGACAAGGTACCATCTAAGTATTCATTGGTTATTTTGGAGGCTAAGCGTGCTCACGAATTGGAGGCAGGCGCTAAGCCAACGCAAGAATTTACTTCTGTAAAATCAACCCTCCGTGCCTTGGAAGAAATCGAGGCAGGCAATGTGGTCATCCATCCAGACCCAGAAGCGAAACGTGAGGCTGTTCGTCGCAAGGCTGAAGAAGCAAAACGCTTGGCTGAAGAAGAAGAGCGCAAAATCAAAGAACAAATCGCCAAAGAAAAAGAAGACGGCGAGAAAATCTAAATTCAAAACTCGGCTGGGGGACCATCCGGGTTTCTTTTCCATTTGATAGTCTTTTGAAGTATTTATTGAACCATTGATAAAAGAGTGAAACCTATCCAAACCATCACGAAAGGAGGATCTATGTACGCACAGATTATCGTAGACGTGCCGCTCATGCAGACGGACCAAGCCTATACCTATCTAGTGTCTGAAGAATTTGAGGCGGGAATTGTACCTGGTATCCGAGTCCATGTGCCCTTTGGAAAGGGTAATCGGCTGATTCAGGGCATCGTGGTCGGCTTGACTGAGGAATTGCCAGAGGGGACCCAGGACATCAAGCCCATTGTGGAAGTGCTGGACTATTCGCCAGTCCTCAACAAGGAGCAATTTTGGCTGGCAGACCAGATGCGCAAGACGGTATTCGCCTACAAAATCACCCTGCTCAAGGCCATGCTACCCAGCCTCCTCAACTCAACCTATGACAAAATTCTCCGTCCTGGGCTTGGTTTGGAAATAGCAGAGCAGGAAAGCCTGTTTGGCGGTAGGGACCAGGTCCGTTTTTCAGACCTGGATGTGTCTGAGCAGGCCCGCATCATGCGGCTTGCCCAGGCAGGCAAAATCTTGGTCGACTATGTGGCCAAGGACAAAAAGCAAATCAAGACTGAAAAATGGTACCGGGTAAATCGGGACCAGCTCATGCAAGCAGAGATACCCGCCCGTGCCAAGAAACGGCTGGCTTTGAAGGCCTACTTACTGGAACATTCTGATGAACAGCCTCTAGCCAGCTTGAAAAAGGACTTTTCAGCTGATACGCTCCGCTATTTCCAAGAAAATGCCTATATAGAAGTCTGGGAGGAGGAGGTCTCGCGGACCCAAGCTCTCTTTGATAAGGTAGGGGTCAGCCAGGCGCTTTCCCTCAATCCAGAGCAGGCCATAGCGGTCAAGGAAATCCTGTCCAAGGTCGGCCAGGAGAGCCAGACCTATCTGCTGCAGGGGGTGACAGGCTCTGGCAAGACAGAGGTCTATCTGCAGGTCATTGACCAGGTCCTCAAGATGGGTAAGACGGCTATCATGCTGGTGCCGGAGATTTCGCTGACGCCCCAGATGACCAATCGTTTTATCGCGCGTTTCGGCCAGCAGGTGGCCATCCTGCACTCAGGCCTGTCAGACGGGGAGAAGTACGACGAGTGGCGTAAGATTGAGCGGGGGGAGGCCCAGGTGGTGGTCGGTGCCAGGTCGGCGATTTTTGCTCCCTTAAAAAATCTAGGAGCCATTATCATCGATGAGGAGCATGAGGCGACCTATAAGCAGGACTCCAATCCTCGCTACCATGCCAGAGACGTGGCAAAGCTGCGGGCGGACTACAACCAGGCTGTCCTGGTTTTGGGGTCGGCTACGCCAAGCCTAGAAACTCGTGCCCGTGCCAGTCGCGGTCTTTACGGTAGGCTGGTCCTCAATCAGCGAGCCAATCCGCAGGCCAGGATACCAGAGGTCCAGGTCATTGATTTCAGAGATTATATCGGCCAGCATGAGGCTAGTAATTTTACGCCGGTTTTGATAGAAAAAATCCAGGAAAAGCTGGCTCGTAAGGAGCAGGTGGTCCTCATGCTCAATCGCCGTGGCTATTCTTCCTTTGTCATGTGTCGGGATTGTGGGACGGTGGACCAGTGTCCAAACTGTGATATTTCTTTGACCCTGCACATGGACAGCCGGTCTATGAATTGCCACTATTGCAATTTTCAAAAGCCCATTCCCCAGGTCTGTCCTAACTGTCAGAGTCGGGCCATTCGCTACTACGGTACGGGGACCCAGAAGGCCTATGATGAGTTGCAGGAATTGCTGCCGAATGCTCGTATCCTTCGGATGGATGTGGACACGACCAAGAAAAAAGGTGCCCATGAGGCCCTTTTGGAGAAATTTGGTCGGCAGGAGGCAGATATCTTGCTGGGGACCCAGATGATTGCCAAGGGACTGGACTTTCCAAATGTGACCTTGGTAGGGGTGCTCAATGCGGATACGGCGCTGAATTTGCCAGACTTCAGGTCATCCGAGCGGACCTTCCAATTATTGACCCAGGTGGCTGGTCGAGCAGGTCGGGCAGACAAGGAGGGGGAGGTCATTATCCAGACCTATAATCCCAATCATTATGCCATTGCCTTTGCCAAGAACCAGGACTACGAGGGCTTCTATCAGTATGAGATGGGCATTCGGAAAAGTCTGGGCTATCCGCCTTACTATTTCACGGTGGGCTTGACCTTTTCTCATAAGTCGGAGGATCTTGTCATCAAAAAGGCCTATGAGACGGTGCAGCTCTTGCGGGAGAACTTGACGGAGCAGATTCAGATTTTGGGGCCGACGCCCAAGCCTATCGCCCGTACCCATAATCTTTACCATTATCAAATCATTCTCAAGTACCGGCGGGAGGAGCAGCTGGAGCAGGTCCTCAATCGGATTTTGGACTGGACCCAGGAGCGGGACAACCAGGACTTGCGCCTGGTGATTGATAATGAACCGCAAAATATGATGTGATACTCTTTGAACATTGACAGTATCTGTTCTTGAGGTACAATATATGAGGTTGGACAGGTGTGTCCAGCCTTTTTGCTATCTAGATTTCAAGTCCCAGTTAAGGCAATTATCCATAAAAATGGTATAATTAAGGGATACTAAATAGAGGATGAAGGAGCAGAGATGACAAAATTGATTTTTATGGGAACGCCTGAGTTTTCAGCGACTGTTTTGAAAGGCATTTTGGCAGAGGGCTCCTATGAGGTTTTGGCGGTGGTGACCCAGCCTGACCGAGCGGTTGGGCGCAAGAAAACCATCCAAATGACACCGGTCAAGCAGGTGGCCTTGGAGTACGACTTGCCTGTTTACCAGCCGGAAAAATTATCAGGCAGCCAGGAAATGGCGGACATTATGGAATTGGGAGCGGACGGAATTGTGACAGCGGCCTTTGGTCAATTTTTACCGATCAAGCTGCTGGACTCTGTTGACTTTGCGGTCAATGTCCATGCCTCGCTCTTGCCCAAGTACCGCGGTGGCGCGCCCATTCATTATGCTCTTATCAACGGAGATGAGCGTGTCGGAGTGACTATTATGGAAATGGTCAAGGAAATGGATGCGGGTGACATGATTTCAAGCGACAACATTGCCATTGAAGAGACAGATAATGTCGGCACCCTTTTTGAAAAACTAGCGGTGGTCGGTCGTGACCTGCTCTTGAAAACCTTACCGGGTTATATGGCTGGCGACATCAAGCCGGTGGCACAAGACCCTGAACAGGTGACCTTCTCGCCCAATATTCAGCCTGAGGAGGAAGTTTTGGACTGGGCCAAGTCTGCCCGCCAGATTTTTAATCAGATTCGTGGTATGTATCCTTGGCCGGTTGCCCATACCTATTGGCAGGGAGGGCGCTTTAAAATTCAGGAGGCTTTGGAAGTGGAAGGGTCTGGCAGACCAGGTCAGGTCATTGAAAAGACTAAGAAAACACTGGTCATCGCCTGTGGCAGCTCTGCTATTTCCCTAAAAACCGTTCAGCCAGCGGGCAAGCCCAAGATGACGATTGCGGACTTTTTGAATGGGGCTGGCCGTGAGATTGAGGTAGGAGATGTCTTTGGTGAACAGTAAGCAAACAGCGCGTGGACTGGCTCTGGCGGTCTTGACAGAGGTCTTTGAACAGAGAGCCTACTCCAATATCGCCCTCAACAAGGCCTTGGAAGGAACCAACCTGTCAGCCCAGGACAAGGGGCTGGCTACGGAATTGGTCTATGGTACGGTGTCACGAAAAATTACGCTGGAATGGTATCTGGCCCACTTTATCGATGACCGGGACAAGCTGGACAACTGGGTTTATTACTTGCTCATGCTGAGCTTGTACCAGCTGCTTTACTTGGACAAATTGCCTGTCCATGCCGTGGTCAATGAGGCGGTGGAGTTAGCCAAGCGTAGCAAGGGAACGGACAAATTTGTCAATGCCATCTTGCGGAAAATCAGCCAGGCGGACCTGCCTGACCCAGCTAGTATTAAGCGGAAGAACAAGCGTTTGTCAGTTCAATATTCTGTCCCAGTCTGGCTGGTTCAGACCTTGGTTGCGGAATATGGTGATGAGAGGGCGGAGAAGATTTTTGCCAGCCTGCACCAGCGTAATAAGGCTAGTGTCCGTGTAACAGATACTAGCTGTCTGGATGATTTGCAGGCAGCATTGGGAGCGGAGCGGTCGCACTTGTCTCCTGTTGGCCTAGTCAAGTCCCATGGACATTTTGCTGGGACGGAGGCTTTCAAGTCCGGTCTTTTGACCATTCAGGACGAGACCAGCCAGCTGGTGGCTCCGACCTTGCAACTTGAGGGCCATGAAGTCGTACTGGATGCTTGTGCGGCACCTGGTGGTAAGACCTGCCACATGGCGTCTTACCTGGATAGTGGGAAAGTGGTGGCCTTGGATTTATATGACCACAAGCTGGCTCTTATCCAGGAAAATGCGGACCGCCTGGGCCTTTCCGATAAGATTGAAACTCAAAAATTGGATGCCAGTCGGGTGCATGAAGTCTTTGGTCCAGATAGTTTTGACAAGATTTTGGTGGATGCTCCCTGCTCCGGCATCGGGCTTATCCGTCGTAAGCCAGACATTCGCTATAATAAGGCTGGTCAGGATTTTGAAGCATTGAAAAAAATACAGCTGCAGATACTGGACAGCGTTTGCCAAACCATTAAAAAAGGTGGTATAATAACCTATAGCACATGTACCATTATTGCAAAAGAAAATCAGGAAGTTCTTCGAGAATTTTTAGACAGTCATCCTGATTTTGAACAAGTTGCATTAACACATCCAGAATCATCAATTGTGACAGATGGAATGATACTGATTACCCCTGAACTTTTTCAGACAGATGGCTTTTTCATTGGTCAGCTGAGAAGACGATTCTAGAAAAGGAGGCTGTTGCTTAGCAACAAGAAACTTATGGAAATTGCATTACTTACAGATGTTGGACAAAAACGATCAAATAACCAGGATTATGTCAATCGTTATGTCAACCGAGCAGGAATTGATTTGATTATTCTAGCAGATGGACTAGGAGGTCATCGCGCAGGCCATATTGCTAGTGAAATGACAGCCACAGACCTTGGTGCTGCCTGGGTAGATACTCAAATTATGACCCTCAACGAAGTCCGTGAATGGATGGTTGACATCATTGAGCAGGAAAATCAAAAGATTTATCAATTGGGTCAGACCGAAGAATACAAGGGCATGGGAACAACCTTAGAAGCGGTTGTGGTTATTGACAATCAGATGATTTATGCCCATATCGGGGACTCTAGAATCGGTATCGTTCATAATGAAGAATATGAACGCTTGACCAGTGACCATTCCTTGGTTGGAGCTCTTATGCGAGCGGGTCAATTGACAGAAGAAGAGGCGCAGAACCATCCTCAGAAGAATATTGTGACCCAGTCCATTGGTCAGGCGGACCCGGTTGAACCAGATATTGCCTTGAAGACCTTGGAAGTTGGGGATTACGTGTTAATCAACAGTGATGGCTTGACCAATATGGTCTCGACAGAGGATATTCGCGATATCCTCTTGAGTGATGTTTCGTTGGAAAGCAAGGCAGAGACCCTGGTTCGTTTCGCTAATAATGCTGGCGGTTTGGACAATATCACGGTTGCCATCCTTCATATCACGGAGGAGGCTAACTAATGATCCAAATCGGTAAGATTTTTGCCGGTCGGTATCGGGTCATTCGGCAGATAGGCCGAGGAGGAATGGCTGATGTCTACCTGGCAAAGGATCTGATTTTGGATGGTGAGGAGGTTGCTGTAAAAGTTCTCCGGACCAATTACCAGACAGATCAAATTGCTGTTCAACGTTTTCAGCGTGAAGCCAGAGCCATGGCTGATCTCAATCACCCAAATATCGTACGGATTACGGATATTGGTGAGGAAGATGGTCAGCAATACCTGGCCATGGAATATGTTAATGGCCTGGACTTGAAGCGCTATATCCAGGAAAATTCACCCTTGGATAATGATGATGCGGTCCGTATCATGGGGCAAATCTTGCTGGCTATCCGTATGGCCCACACCCGCGGTATTATCCATAGGGATTTGAAACCTCAGAACGTCCTTCTAACGCAAGATGGCGTGGCCAAGGTAACGGATTTCGGGATTGCGGTTGCCTTTGCAGAGACCAGTTTGACCCAGACAAATTCGATGTTGGGCTCGGTTCACTATCTCTCGCCAGAACAGGCGCGGGGGTCCAAGGCTACAGTGCAAAGTGATATTTATGCCATGGGGGTCATTCTCTTTGAGATGTTGACAGGACGAATTCCTTTTGATGGCGATAGCGCTGTAACCATTGCTCTCCAGCATTTTCAAAAGCCCATGCCATCTGTCCGCGAGGCCAATCCAAACGTACCGCAGGCTCTGGAAAATGTTGTCTTAAAAGCAACAGCCAAGAAATTGACAGACCGCTACAAGTCCATTGCGGAAATGTACACGGATATGGCTTCAGCCTTGTCCTACAATCGCCGCAATGAGCAGCGGGTGGTGTTGGATGAAAACAAGGTGGATTCAAAAACCCTGCCTAAATTATCCCAGGTTGCTTCAGAGAAAAAAGTAGATACACCAGTGGAGTCTTCACCAGCTCCAGTAGCAGTTGCTCCAAAAACTAAGCCGACGTCATCAGCCAAGAAGCCCAAGGCAAAAAAGAGGATTCGTACCCGCTATAAGGTGTTGATGATTGCTATTGGCCTTCTCTTGGCGGCCTTCTTCGCCATTCTTTTTAACACTCCAGCCACAGTGACAGTGCCGAATGTTGTGGGGCAAACCTTGGAAGTTGCGACGGAGGAGATTGAGACAGCCGGATTGCGCGTGGGTACGGTGACCAATGAAGCTTCGACGGAAGTCGCAGAAGGTCAAGTTATTCGGACAACACCTGCTGCTAATTCCAAGCGCAAAGAAGGTTCCCGTGTCAATATTGTCATTGCCATGGAAGAAGGTGTCAACATTCCTGATTTGTCTGGTGATGAATTGGCAAAAGCCCAGGAAAAACTAGAGGCTCTTGGCTTCAAAGTGGAAGTGGAAGAAGAGTATAGCGAGAAGGTTAAACAGGGCCGGGTGATTCGGACTAAGCCAGAATGGGAGACCAGTCAGCCAAAAGGTTCAACCGTTGTCTTGGTTGTTTCCAGAGGGGCTGAGCCAGTTGATGTACCGGATGTATCTGGACGTAGTGTGAATGATGCTACCCATGCCCTAGAAGCTGTCGGTTTGAAGGTTTCTTCGACCAAGGAAGAATACAGCGACTACTTAGAAGCTGGTCAGGTAATCGGAACAGACCCTGCAGCCAATACCAGTGTTTCTAAGGGTTCTAGCCTGGTTCTCATTGTTTCAAAAGGTCAACGACCACTCATGCCAGATTTTGGTATCTTGACGACTTCCTACTCAGATGCTAGAAAACAGCTGGAAGCTTTGGGAATTAAAAGTATTGAGCGCGTGGAAGATTCGAGTTATTCGACTAGTGAGCGAAATCTGGTCGTAGGACAAAGTCCTCTGCCAGGTCAACCTATTACTGACTCTGTCACAATTTATGTATCCATTCCTACTGTGACACCAGAGTCCAGCAGTAGCAGCACTAGCTCGACAGAAGAATCAACGACGACTAGTACGTCTTCATCAAATAATTCAGACTAAGAGGGGCATTGTCCTCTCTTTTTTCTTAAAATTCCTACCCGGGTAGGAGACAAATCCTGCTAAAATCTGTTAGAATATTGGGAGAGGATCCTTACATGAAAAAAATCCAATTTTTTATACTGATAGAGAGTATTTTGTTTACGCTGGCCTTTTTTGATACCCTAGCCAGTGAGACGGCACGGACTCTTCTCCTAATCGCAGTGATACTAATTCTATTCTGGTATATCACAGGCAGAAAGGGGCTTAATGCCCTACTAACAACGGCCCTTTCTCTCATATTTTTAGTCTTTTTCCTCAATATTTATTTCATTATCGGTGTTTTGCTGATGGTGGTCTATATTTTGGTTAATTTCTTTTCACGCTATGAGAAGCAGTACCAGTATTCCCAGATAGTTCTGGGGGACCAGCATATTCAATCCCAGCATCAAAAGTCCCAGTGGTTTGGTCATAAAGATCATTCCCAGGACCAGTATGGTTTTGAGGATATCAATATTATCCGCCTGTTTGGCAATGACGTTGTTGACCTGGATCAGACGGTTCTAATTGGTCGGGATAATGTGGTTGTTATCCGTAAGACTTTTGGTAAGACTAAAATTATCATTCCTATTGATGTCGAGCTATCCCTGTCTGCCTCTAGTCTGTATGGACGTGTCTATTTTTTAGGCGATGCACATTGGGATTTGCGAAATGAGAGTTTTTCGATTGCGACCCCTGACTATTCTTCTGCCAATAAGCGGGTCAAGGTTGTCATCAATAGCCTCTATGGCGATGTGGAGGTCGTGCGGGTATGATGAAGAAAGGAACGCTATTTTTTCTCATTTGGTATGCCGGGCTGATTGTTATCGTCATCCTTGCCTCAGTCCTTCCCTTGTTGGGCTATTCCTTATTTGACATGTCCTTTTGGACGGCCAATGACCAGCTCTATGTGACCTTGATTTCGCTCCTGATACTCTTGACAATCTTTCTATCTATCTTAGTTCAGACGGTCAGTTTCCTATCCACGCAGACCATGAGAATGAAGATTAAGCAAATCAGCAATCACCAGCCCATTAGGGTTGATAGCGACGAGGACCAACTGCTCCTACACCTATCTGAGAAAATGCGCAGTTTGACCAGGCAGGTCCAATTGATTGACAACCAGGACCTAGTCAAACGGGAAGCAATTGTCGAGGGGGAGCGCAAGCGAATTGCCCGTGACCTGCATGATACGGTCAGCCAGGAACTCTTTGCGACCAGCATGATTTTATCAGGTCTGGCATCAAATCTGTCCACCATACCGAAAGAAACCCTGCAAGAGCAGCTGGTCTTGGTCAAGGACATGATTGAGTCGGCCCAGCGGGATTTGCGGATTTTGCTCCTGCACTTACGACCTAGTGAGCTGGAAGGTAAGACCCTGGTTGAAGGTTTTGATGTGATTCTGCGGGAAGTCAGCGACAAGAGTAGTATCCAGGTCCACTTCCAGCATGAAGTGGAAGAATTGCCTAAGCTGATAGAAGAGCACCTCTTCCGCATTGCCCAGGAGATTATTTCCAATACCTTGCGCCATGCCAAGGCCAAGCAACTGGATGTCTACTTGATTCAGAAGGAGACAGAATTACAGCTTAAAATGACAGATGATGGCATTGGTTTCCAGCAGGAAGATGATGGGGAGCTCAGCTATGGCCTCCAAAACATCCGCGAGCGGGTGGAAGATATGGCAGGGACTATCAAGATTCGGACGGCTCCTAACAAGGGGGTTGCCATTGATATTCGTATCCCACTACTGAAAGGAAAAGAAGATGAAGACGATTCGAGTGATGCTGGTTGATGACCACGAGATGGTCCGACTAGGATTGAAAAGTTATTTAAATTTACAGGCTGATGTGGAGGTTGTCGCAGAAGCCAGCGATGGCGAGGAAGGCTTGGCTAAGGCACTGGATTTGCGTCCAGATGTGGTTGTTATGGACCTGGTCATGCCCAAGATGACAGGGGTAGAGGCGACTCTGGCCCTCTTGAAGGAATGGTCGGATGTCAAGATTGTGATTTTGACTTCTTATTTGGACAATGAAAAAATCTATCCAGTTCTTGAGGCTGGTGCCAAGGGCTATATGCTCAAAACCTCTAGTGCAGACGAGATTCTCTCTGCCATTCGCAAGGTGGCGCGTGGGGAATTTGCCATTGAAACAGAAGTGGAGAAGAAGGTCGAGCACCACAAGCGTTATCCAGACCTGCATGATGATTTGACCGTACGTGAACGGGAGATTTTGGCCCTGCTTGCCAAGGGCTATGATAATCAGCGGATTGCGGATGAATCCTTCATTTCCCTCAAAACGGTGAAAACCCATGTTTCCAATATCCTGTCTAAACTAGCTGTCAGCGACCGGACCCAGGCTGTCGTCTATGCCTTTCAACATGGACTGGTGGCACAGGATGAAGATTAGTGATATAATGGTAGGCAGTCATACTCAATGAAAAACAAAAGTGGGGGAGAATAGATGGACGCAAAATTAAAATACAAGGCCAAGAAGATTAAGTTGGTATTTTTCGATATTGATGATACCTTGCGCTTGGTGGAGACTGGATTTATTCCGGACACTATTCCGACGGTCTTTGCATCACTGAAAGCAAAAGGCATCTTGATAGGGATTGCCTCTGGTCGGGCCAAATATGGTGTTGTGCCAGAAATCCAGGCCTTGCAGCCGGATTACTTTGCTATGATAAACGGCTCTTATGTAGAAGATGCCAAAGGCAATGTCATTCGTAAGGCTCCGATTGCACCGGATTTGATTGAGAAATATATTGCTTGGACCAAGCAAGTGGGGATTGACTATGGGGTTATGAGCGCCGAAAAAGCCACTCTGTCCTTCCGTGACCAGCGGATTAGTCAGGCCATTGACCCCATTTATGATAATCTGGAGACAGACCCTGATTTTTACAAGGGCCAGGATATTTACCAAATGTGGACCTTTGAGCAGGAAGGTCAGGAAGTGGTCTTACCGGAGGAATTGCAGAGTGACTTACGCAGTGTCCGTTGGCATGCCATTTCATCAGACATTGTCCTCAAGTCTGCCTCTAAGGCAGCAGGGGTAGCCGCAATCGTTGAAAAGCTTGGTCTCAAACCAGAAAATGTCTTGGTCTTTGGCGATGGTCTTAATGACATCGAGCTCTTCCAATATGCTGGCATCAGTATTGCCATGGGGCATTCCCACCCAGAACTGCAAAAACATGCAGATTATATTACAAAAACAGTAGAAGAAGACGGCATTTTTGATGCCTTGGAGAAATTAGGTTTGGTAGAAAAAGAAAAATACTTCCCACAATTAGACTTGGAAAATGTAGAGGGACCAGTTGCCCGCATCAAGACCAATCACGGTAGCATGACCATCAAGCTCTTCCCAGAAATTGCACCAAAAACAGTGGCGAACTTTGTTGCCCTGTCAAAAGATGGTTACTATGACGGCATTATTTTCCATCGTATTATCGAGGATTTCATGATTCAAGGTGGCGACCCGACTGGTACAGGTATGGGCGGTGAGTCTATCTACGGTGAGTCCTTTGAGGATGAATTTTCTATGGAGGCCTTCAACCTGCGTGGTGCTCTTTCTATGGCCAATGCAGGTCCCAATACCAATGGCAGTCAATTTTTCATCGTGCAGAACCAGAATTTCCCTTACAATGTCAAGGAATTGGAGCGCGGTGGCTGGCCTAAGGAAATTGCGGCTCTTTATGCTGAAAATGGGGGAACACCGCACCTGGATCAACGCCACACGGTCTTTGGACATTTGATGGATCAAGAATCTTATAGGGTATTGGATACCATTGCGTCTGTAGAGACAGATGGTTCAGACCGTCCGCATGAAGATGTTGTCATCGAAAGTATTGAAATCGAGGACTAAGATGAATATTGGTGATAAAGTCAAAGGAAAAGTGACGGGCATTCAGCCCTACGGTGCCTTTGTTGAATTAGAGAACGGTCAGATTGGGCTTATCCATATTTCTGAAATCAAGACAGGCTTTGTTGATAATATCCACCATTTTATTAAAATGGGCCAGGAAGTTCTGGTCCAAGTCGTTGACTATGATGAATATTCGCACAAGGCTAGTCTATCTATGCGGACCTTGGAAGAAGAACGCCAAAAAATCCCAAGACACCACCGCTTTACCAACGACCGCTATAAGATTGGCTTTGAGCCTCTGGCCAAGGCCCTCCCAACCTGGATTGCCGAATCCAAGGAGTATTTGAAGGAAATGAAAGAAGGAAAGGTCTAGACTAGTTGCTAGTCTAGCTTTCCAATAGTAAAAAGAGCTTGGAAATCCAGGCTCTTTTGGTATATTAGTTTTCAAACTCATAGAGGGTAGTTGACAGATAGCGTTCACCGTTGTCAGCCAGGATAGCCAAGACTTTTTTGCCAGCTCCTAGTTCCTTAGCGACTTCAATCGCAGCATGAATAGCAGCGCCAGAAGAAATACCGACCAGGAAACCTTCCTGTCCGCCGATAGCGCGGCCGGTTGTCAGAGCATCATCTGATTTGACGCGGACAATGCTATCGTAGGCAGCGGTATCCAGGGTGTCTGGGATGAAGCCAGCTGAAATTCCTTGAATCTTGTGCGGACCAGGTGCTTCACCAGAGAGGACGGCAGACTCATCTGCTTCCACAGCGTAAATTTTTACATCGGGATTGGCTGCCTTAAGGACATGAGAGACACCGCTGACGGTACCACCAGTACCCACGCCTGACACAAATGCATCCAGACCAGTTGGTCCAAAGTCCTCCAAAATTTCTTGTCCTGTTGTATCTTCATGAACTTTTGGATTGGACGGGTTGGCAAATTGGAAAGGTACCCAGCCATTTTGTGCTTCAGCGATTTCATTGGCCTTGGCAATGGCACCCTTCATCCCCTCGCTACCTGGTGTGAGAACTAGCTCAGCTCCGTAGGCTTGGATAATTTTACGACGCTCAATGCTCATGGTTTCAGGCATGACGATGATGACCTTGTAACCTTTTGCAGCTCCAACCCAAGCCAAACCGATACCAGTATTTCCGCTTGTAGGCTCAACAATCGTATCACCAGGCTTGATAGTGCCGGCCTTTTCAGCATCTTCAATCATTGCCAGAGCAATGCGGTCTTTGACAGAAGAACCAGGGTTGAAGGCCTCCAGTTTGACATAGACATCCGCAGCACCTTCAGGGACAATGTTATTGAGTTTGATAATCGGTGTTTTTCCGACAAGTTCTGTAATCGATTGATAAATAGCCATTGCTAATACCTCCAAATATAGTTACTTCTAGTATATACCAAGTCCCAGCCAATGTATAATATAAAAAAACTATCGTTATGATAGCTTTTTTTAATGAACAGAAACTTCGACAATTCTTGGCTCAGTCTCTTGGCTTGTGACCTTGCCATGGTAAAATTCGGTCAGACTAGTCAGAGTCGGCGCAACCAGTTCCTTGTCAACATAGATCATGGTTTGAACTTCCGTTGTAAATTGGGTATCGTGTTCTTCCAGTCCCAACTCAGCCCGCCAGTTGGCAAATTCCTGGTACTGGGCATAGGAAAGGGTGATAGAAATGCCTTTTTGCTCCTTGACTTCAACAACGCCGATTTCCTTGACGGCCTTGGACACGGCTCCAGCATAAGCCCGAATCAGCCCACCGGCACCCAATTTGATACCTCCAAAATAGCGGGTCACAACCGCTGCGACATTGGTCAGTTCATGATTTTCCAGCACTGTCAGCATGGGAACACCCGCTGTACCAGAAGGCTCGCCGTCGTCCGATGATCGCTTGATTTCCATATTTTCGCCAAGGATAAAGGCAGAGCAGTTATGGTTGGCCTTGTAGTGCTCTTTCTTAATACCGTTGATAAATTCTCTGGCCTCTTCCTCGGTTGTCACCCGTTTCATAAAGCAAATAAAGCGGGATTTCTTAATCTCTTCTTCGACAATACCGTCTTCTTTAATGGTCTTAAATTCTTTCATACCAAAATTATACACGTTTTTCCAAAAACTGACAAAAATTTCCGAATAAATAAGTGATGAAAGAATTAGAAAATTATTATGGACGACTGTTTACCAAGTATCAATTGACGGCTGAAGAGCGCCAAGCAGCTCAGACCTTACCTAGCATGACAGAGGGGGGCGTTTGTTTTCGTTGTTCGACTGCATTTTCGGATCGCCATCGTTTGCCAAACGGGGCCTACTATTGCCGAGAATGCATCCTGCTAGGCAGGGTGCGGTCAGATGAGGAACTCTATTATTTTCCCCAGCAGGATTTCCCAGAAAATGCCTGTCTCAAGTGGTCTGGTCAGCTGACTGATTGGCAGCAGAAGATTTCAAACGGGCTCTGTGCCAATATTGAAAAAAGGCGGCCGACCTTGGTTCATGCCGTGACGGGGGCTGGAAAGACGGAGATGATTTACCATGCAGTAGCGCAAGTCATTGACCAGGGCAGAGCAGTTTGTCTGGCCAGTCCCAGAATTGATGTCTGTATCGAGCTTTATAAGCGGCTGCAACAAGATTTCGCTGTTCCCATCAGTCTCCTTCATGGCCAGTCGGATCCTTATTTTCGGACGCCGCTTGTGGTCGCTACCACCCACCAGTTGCTCAAGTTCTACCAGGCCTTTGATTTGGTCTTAATCGATGAGGTGGATGCCTTTCCCTATGCGGACAATCCCATGCTCTACCGGGCAGTAGACAATGCCGTCAAAGCAGACGGGCTCCAGGTTTTCCTGACAGCGACCTCGACGGATGAGCTGGATAGGAAGGTAAAATCCGGCCAATTAGAACGGCTCAGTTTGCCCAGACGCTTTCACGGCAATCCCTTGATTGTGCCAGAAAAGGTCTGGTTCAGCCAATTTGACCAGAGCCTGAAAAAGGACAAGCTGGTTGTCAAGCTCAAGAAAGCTATCAGAAACCAGCGAAAAACAAGTTTTCCCTTGCTGATTTTTCTGCCAGAAATTTCCAAAGGCCAGGAATTTGTAGCGATTTTGGAGCGAGAATTTCCTGATGAGAAAATCGGTTTTGTTTCTAGTCAGACGGAAAATCGACTGGAGATTGTTCAAGGTTTTCGCGACCGCACCATTACCATCCTGGTTTCAACAACGATTCTGGAGCGAGGTGTGACCTTTCCCATGGTTGATGTCATGGTAGTCCAGGCCAACCACTATCTCTATACGTCGTCCAGTTTGGTGCAGATTGGAGGTCGAGTCGGACGGTCCATGGATCGTCCCACAGGCTTGCTCCTCTTTTTTCATGAGGGTTCGACCCGTGCCATTGAAAAAGCAATCGCTGAAATCAAATTTATGAATAAGGAGGCCGGCTATGTCTAACTGCCTACTCTGTGCGGAAAGCCTGCGAACCCGCACCACATTTAGCTCTATCCTCTTTTTCCAGCAGGAAAAGCTAGGGATTTGTTCCAGCTGTCAGGCTTCTTTTAAGGAAATAGCAGAGCTCCACTGTCCGTCTTGTTATAAGTCAGGAACTTCCGATATCTGCAGTGATTGTCGGCACTGGCAGGCCAGGGGCAAACACATTGACCACAGGGCCATTTTCCAATACAATCCAGCCATGGCAGATTATTTCAGCAAGTACAAGTTTCAAGGGGACTATCTGCTCAGACAGGTATTTGCCCAGCAAATCAAGGCAGCCCTGTCAGCTTATTCGGACTATACCTTGGTCCCCATTCCCCTTAGTCCAGAGAGGTTGGAGGAGCGAGGCTTCAATCAGGTGACGGGGCTACTTGATGCGGCTGGTCTTCCATATAAAGAGCTCCTGGGCAAAATTGATAGCCAGAAACAGTCTTCAAAAAGTCGGGAGGAGCGTCTTGATGCAGAACAGGTCTTTTATTTGTTGGAGGAAGATGAGCTTCCAGAAAAAATAATTTTAGTTGACGATATTTACACAACAGGTGCCACAATCCAGCTTGCTGTGGGACTTTTCATGAAAACTGGTCAGAAAGAAATCAAAACATTTTCACTTTCACGTTGAGAAAACGGTTGCAATATTTTATAAATGTGTTATAATGATAGTGAAGAAAGGCGAAAGCCAAGAAAGAGGTACTAATATGATTAAATTCAGTATTCGTGGAGAAAACCTTGAAGTTACAGATGCACTCCGTGCCTATGTAGAAGAGAAAGTTGCTAAGATTGAGAAGTACTTTAGTGCAGACCAAGAGTTGAATGCCAAAGTAAACTTGAAGGTTTACCGTGACAAGCGTGCTAAGGTTGAAGTGACCATCCCTGTTGGTGGTGTAACCCTGCGTGCAGAAGACATTTCACAAGAAATGTATGGCTCAATCGACCTTGTCGTAGACAAGATTGAACGTCAAATCCGTCGTAATAAGACAAAAATCGAGCGCAAACACCGTCAAAAAGTGGCTACTGGTCAAGTCTTTACAGACGAGTTGGTAGAGCAAGCTGAAGAAGAAGTAAAAGTAGTTCGTACTAAGCAGGTAGACTTGAAACCAATGGATATGGAAGAGGCGGTTCTTCAATTGGAATTGCTTGGACATGACTTCTTTATCTACACAGATGCCAATGATGGTACTACCAATGTCCTTTACAAACGTGAAGATGGCGATTTGGGACTCTTGGAAGTGCGTCAGTAATTCTCAGAACTTGTATTCACAGTTCAGTATCTTTAGCTAAGGCTAGTTTTCTGCCACTCATCGTTCGTTTTTCTCGAAATACAGTCAGTATTCCATCAAAAAACGGTCTTGATTTGTAAAAAAAACTATCTCTCATCTAAATCTACCTTACTTGTAAATACTGTTTCTTATATAAACGAATAGGAGAGGAGGGCAACCTTCTCTCTTTTGCCATGACGGGTGACGAAAGGACTAGCTATGCAGTTTTTAGCAGAATTAATTGGAGGGTGGCTCTTGGAATTGCCAGTTTTTGAGCCAGAAAAACAGGCGCCCTTTGGCAGTCGTTACTGGTTGGGCTGGCTCGGAATCTTGTTTCATCTGGTCCTGGTCGGCTTGCTTGCCTTTATCAGTTTCTTTAGCCTAGCTAAGCTGCTGAAAGACTTTCATCTGGGCCATATGATTCTTGCAACCTTCCTCCTTGGGCTTGCGCTCTTTTCGCTTTGGCGACTTGGCAAATACCTGGTCAGGATGTGTCGCGCAACCAACTATTATTGGAAGAGGAAATAGAAAGCATCAGCTTGAGCTGGTGTTTTTTTGATCCCTGGGGAGGGAAATTCGGTTTCAATTATGCTATAATGGAGAGATAATATTTGTTAGGAATGAATGTTGAATAGGAGCATGGATGAGTAGGATGATGCCGGGGCGGACTCGCCAGGAAGGAATTGATTTATACGAATCGGGTCAGTTGACAGTCGTTGAGAGCGAGCTGGGTAAGATGACACTGGAAATTGCCGGGGAGTTGTTTTCCTATAGTGATGACGATAGTGAGCTTAATTGTAGCTGTCTGCTATTTCAAAACAAGGGCTACTGCCAGCATTTGGCTGCTACGGAGTATTTTTTGAAGAATGATAAGGCTGGTCAGACCCTCAAGGAGGAGGGCAGCCATCAGAAGGAGACCGCTAGGCGAACCTACTTTGGCGGCTTGTTTTTGGATGAAATTTTACCGCTTCCGCTTGATTTGGGTATCCAATACCAATTGGCGGTGGAGGGGCAGTTATTGGCCTATGACCGCCAGATTGACTGGACCCTCAAAATCGGTCGTTTGCCAGACCAGCGTTACTATATTATTCGCGATATTGGGGCCTTTTTGAAGGTGGTCAAAACCAATGGCCAGTATCAAATCGGTAAAAAATACTTTGAGCATGTGTCCTTTGATCATTTTGACCCGGCAAGTCAGGCTCTTCTGGAATTTTTATGGGTCCTGGTGCCTGAAAAAGCCCGCCTGGACTCGGAAGTCTTGGTTCATTTCGGTCGTCATTTTCGCCTGCCCAAGTCTCACTTTGAGGAGGGGCTGGAATTACTGGGGGACTTGGATGAATTTCAACTGACCCACCAGCAGACCAGCTACTCACAGTTGACCATTAAACACCTAACGCCAGAAGACGGTCTCTTTTGTTTTGAAGTAACGGTTCATATGGATATGATTGAAATGGTGATTCATGAAGAGCCTGTCCGCCAGCTCTTTTATGGAAGTTACCTACTCAAACATGGTACTATCTATAGCCTGAATCACCAGCAGGAAAATCTGCTGATGCGGATCAATGATCTGGTTCCGACTGAATCAGGCCTACGCAAGGTTCAAGTGGATTTTCAAGATCAGGGCAAATTGGCCCTTAGTTTATTGGAACTGCAAAAATTGGGGAAAGTCAAGGCACCCAAACGCTTTGCCATTGAGGATTTTCAGCCGGAATTCCATCTGGGCATGGAGGCAAGTGGTCGCTTGACCCTGCAGCTGGTCTTGGATTTTTCAGGTCGCAAGGTTGCCTCGCAAGAGGAGCTGGACTTACTACCTTTTACAAGTCATTTTCAACATCTGGAAGCTGTCCACCAGGCGATCAAGCTAGCAGGCTTTCATGGGAAATTCCTGGCCTACCGCCAGCCCTTGGTCCAGACCGAATGGTATACCTTCTACAAGGAACATCTAGCCCTGTTGGAAAAAATGGGTAAGGTTTACCTGGACCAGCAGTTAGAAAATAATCTTATTCAGGCCAAGCCAAGTCTTGAAATCGTGAAAAATGGTTCCTTGTTGGACATTTCCTTTGACTTGACAGGCATTGATCAATCTGAGGTGGATCAGGCCATCCAGGCCCTCTTAAACCAGGAGGACCACTATACCAGCCCAAGTGGCAAGTTGCTGGTCTTCGACGAAGAGGCCTTGCGCATCAGCCAGACTCTGACCAATCTCCGAGCTAAATTTGGAAAGGGGCAGACCCTTCATTTGGATGCCTTGAATGGTTTCCGATTGGCTCAGCAATTGTCAGGCTTGGACCAGGTTCATTTTTCGGAAGAATTTCAAACCATGGCGGCTCATTTGGCGGCACCAGATACCTTTCCTCTTCCCCAACAGCCCCTTAATCAGCAACTACGGGATTACCAAGAGACAGGCGTCAAATGGCTTTCCATGCTCAACCATTATGGTTTCGGGGGCATTCTGGCAGATGATATGGGTCTAGGGAAGACCCTGCAAACTATTGCCTTCCTGTCAGGCCATCTGAAGTCAAGTTCCAAGGTTTTGATTTTGGCTCCATCTAGTTTGATTTATAACTGGCAGGAAGAATGTGCCAAATTTGCGCCGGACTTGGAAGTGGCAGTGGTCTATGGCAATAAGGACCACCGGGAAAAGCTTATCAATGAGGACCATCAGGTCTATGTGACTTCCTACCCATCCTTCAGACAGGATTTTGACCTCTATAAAGAAGAGCAATTTGATTATTTGATTTTGGATGAAGCCCAGGTCATGAAAAATTCTCAGTCAAAAATTGCCCAGCTTCTGAGAGAGTTTGAGGTAGGGAATTGTTTTGCCCTGTCTGGTACGCCTATTGAAAATCACCTGACTGAGCTTTGGTCTATTTTCCAGATTGTCCTACCAGGCCTCCTGCCAGGTAAGCAGGAATTTAGCAAGATGACTTCCCAGGAAATTGCCCGTATGATCCAGCCCTTTGTCCTCAGACGGCATAAGGAAGAGGTTCTGGATGAATTGCCAGATTTGATTGAGGTCAATGTCCTAAATGAATTGACAGATGAGCAAAAGGTCATCTATCTGGGGCAACTCCAGCAAATGCAGTCCAAGGTGTTGGGAGCAGATGATGCCCAGATTAACCGCAATAAGATTGAAATCCTATCAGGCATTACCCGTCTCCGCCAAATTTGTGACACTCCCAGCCTCTTTATGGATGATTTTACCGGAGAAAGTGGTAAGCTCAATAGCCTGAGCGAGCTCCTGCAACAGCTTAAAGAGGGTGAGCATCGGGTATTGATTTTTTCACAGTTTAGAACAATGCTGGATAAGATTGAGCAGCAGCTGGATGAGTTGGGCCTGACCTCTTACAAATTGACCGGCTCGACCCCTGCTAGTCAGCGCCAAGAAATGACCCAAGCCTTTAACGCAGGTAGCCGAGATGCCTTCCTCATTTCCCTCAAGGCAGGTGGCGTGGGGCTCAACCTGACTGGTGCCGATACAGTCATTTTGGTTGACCTCTGGTGGAATCCTGCGGTGGAATCCCAGGCCATTAGTCGGGCCCACCGAATGGGGCAGACAGAAACGGTCGAATGCTATCGATTGATTACTAGGGGAACGATTGAAGAAAAAATCCTTGCCCTGCAGGAAAGTAAGAAAAATCTGGTCAAGACGGTGCTGGACGGCGAAGAAAGTCGCTCAAGTCTGACGGTTGAAGATATTCGTGACATTCTTGGTATCACAGAATAAGGCTGACAATCTGAAGCAGACTTCCTCTTGTGTGGTAAAACCCTGTGCCTTTATGATATAATGAGTAGTTGAAAGGAATGTGCTATGATAAGAGAAGATACTCGATTTCCCATCATTTCAGACAATGAGCCCCTGATTGAGGCCAGCCCTCAGATGCTTCTCTATGAGGAGAGCGATTTGATTTCAAATATTAAGGGACCTTATCAGGACAAGGTGTTTGAAGCCAGTGGCAGTCAGGAACCAGCGGTGAAACCTGTTCCAGAGCAGACGGAAGACGAGCTCTTGCCCCCTTTATTTGCTACCAAGAGGTCGCATTATTCCAGACGAGACCGAAATCTTCACAGACCGGTCCAGCATGCGGAGCGGAAGACCCAGGGGCAGTTAGCCAGGGAAGTAGCCAAAGAAGATATTAAAAAGAAACGTTCAGCTAGCTATTTGAAGGATGATTTTATCGGAAGCAAGCCTAAAAAAGTTTCAACTGTCCAGCCTACTCCTCGCAAGGAAGCGACTGGCAATCTTCTGGCCAATCTAGCTGACCGCTTGCGCCAAGAAAGCTATATTTTAGCAGATCTGCCAGAAGTCTATTCTTTAAAAAAAGAGGACCGGGTGCAGGAAAAAACATCAAGCAACCAGTCCTTTGATTTCCTCAAGAGAAGTCAGGTCTACAATTATCCGGAAAGACGTGCCTTTCGTGATAAGCAGGTTGCTCAAGAACTCAATTTGACACATATAGAAGAGGATTAAGATGACAAAAAACTATCATTTTATTGGTATTAAGGGTTCGGGCATGAGTGCGCTGGCTCTTATGCTCCACCAAATGGGCCACAAGGTTCAAGGAAGTGACGTAGATAAGTATTACTTTACCCAGCGTGGGCTGGAGCAAGCTGGAATTCCTATCCTGCCCTTCGATGAAAAAAATATTACTGCCGATGTGGAGCTGATTGCTGGTAATGCCTTCCGTCCAGACAATAACGTGGAAATCGCCTATGCGGATGCGAATGGCTACAGCTACAAGCGTTACCACGAGTTCCTGGGCCAATTCATGAAGGAATTTACTAGCCTAGGTGTGGCTGGTGCCCACGGTAAGACGTCAACTACAGGTCTCTTGGCCCATGTTATGCGCAATATCACGGATACCTCATACTTAATCGGTGATGGTACAGGTCGTGGTTCTGCCAATGCCCAATACTTTGTTTTTGAGTCAGATGAATATGAGCGTCATTTTGCTCCATATTACCCAGAGTACAGCATTATCACCAACATTGACTTTGACCATCCGGACTATTTCACTAGCCTTGAGGATGTCTTCAATGCCTTCAATGACTATGCCAAGCAGGTTAAAAAAGGTCTTTTCCTCTATGGTGAGGATGAGGAATTGCGTAAGATTACAGCCAATGCGCCGATTTACTACTATGGTTTCGGTGATGAGAATGACTTTGTAGCCTATGATTTGCGTCCGTCAACCACAGGTTCGCAGTTCAAGGTGCGCTACAAGGACCAGGAATTGGGTGAGTTTCAAATTCCAACCTTCGGTAAGCACAATGTCATGAATGCGACAGCGGTTATTGCCAATCTCCATATTGCTGGTTTTGATTTGAGCTTGGTAGCTCAACATCTCAAGACTTTTGCTGGTGTCAAGCGTCGCTTTACTGAGAAAATTGTCAACGATACGGTTATCATTGATGACTTCGCCCATCATCCAACGGAAATCATTGCGACTATTGATGCCGCCCGTCAAAAGTACCCAAGCAAGGAATTGGTGGCTATTTTCCAACCCCACACCTTTACGCGGACCATTGCCCTTTTGGATGAATTTGCGGAGGCCTTGAATGGGGCGGATGCGGTTTATCTGGCACAGATTTACGGATCAGCGCGTGAGACAGATAACGGTGAGGTCAAGGTAGAGGATTTGGCGGCTAAAATTACGAAAAAAGGTGGGCTGGTGACGGTTGAAAATACTTCTCCACTCTTGGACCATGACAATGCGGTCTATGTCTTCATGGGGGCAGGGGATATTCAGTCCTATGAATATTCATTTGAGCGTCTCTTGTCAAATTTGACACATAATGTACAATAAAAAAAAGGGACTGCGGTCCCTTTTCTGATACTGGGGGAAATAATATGGAAATTCGTTTTGCGCAGCCGGGTGACTTGCCTGGTATTTTGCGGCTTGAGCAGGAAAATTTTATTCCTGAGGAGCAGATTTCAGAGCCTGTTTTGGCGGCTTATGCTGCAAATAGTAGCCAGTCTAGTCTCGTTATGATTCACGAGGGAGAAGTAGCGGCTTATTTGTTAGCCTGTCCCGCAGAAGAGAAGCTGGTGACGGATGCTATTTTTGAGCTGACAAACTCTGCTGACTTGAAAGGACGATACTTGCACATTGCTAGCCTGTCAGTGGACAATGCCTACAAGGGTCAGGGGCTTGGTACCCTACTCACGGCTGCCTTGAAAGAAGTCGCAAGGTCAAGAGATATGGAGGGGATTGCTTTAACTTGTAAGGAATATTTGCTCAACTATTATGAGCGTAATGGCTTTGAGGATATGGGACCATCCCAGTCACAGTTTGGCGGTGGCCAGTGGTTTGACATGTATTGGTCTGTGCCATAGTAGGGGGGAACCAAGGCGACTTTGGCATCAAGACTTCATTTCTGTACTTCCGCGCCAGCAATTGTTGGGACAGCATAGAGAATGTTGTGCCTTACGAGGTGCAGGTTGGGGACGTCCTCATGCGACGGTCAACTATGTCTTTACCCATTCTCCGACTAAATTGTTTCAATATTATAAGATGATCATGCAGGAGATGGAGAAAAGAGGTTACAAGGTGTCGGCCGAATGGCAGGAGTCGACCTATCGTGGGAAGAAGGAAGCGTATTATAGTGAGGTTGAAGAAATTCCACTGACCAGTCCTATTTATTCAGAGCATGACGTATTTTACTTGGAAGAATGTCTGGTCAATTTGCGGGACAAGGGGATTTTTCTGTAAATCATACGTTAAACACAAAAAATCAGCCCAGAGGACTGACTTTTAGGAGATTTATGAAAAATTTTAGGATACACTTATAGTATAAAGGAATTTTCAGAATATTCATCGGTCTTAGGACCGATTTGTATTATTTTTTTTGAAGGAGGAAAAAGATGATTAGACCAGCTCAGTTACAAGACATTCCATCACTGGAAAGCCTGCTTGAGGAGATTTTACAGGTTCATCATGTGGGAAGACCTGATATTTTTAGGGAAAGTGGGCAAAAATATTCGCAGGCAGACTTGACTTCCATGATTGGAAATCCAGACCAGCTAATTTTTGTCTATGAAACGGCGGGACAGGTAGTTGGGCATCTCTTTTGCCAAATTCAAGAGGCACAGAGTCAGGTATTACAGCCTGTAAAAACGCTCTTCATAGATGATTTGTGTGTGTCATCGCAGGTTCGCGGTCAGGGAATTGGTAAGGAACTCTATGCTTTTGCTCTTTCTTATGCCAAGGAAAGTGGTTGCTACAATATAACGTTGGATGTTTGGGCGGATAATACGAAGTCAGTCGCATTTTATGAGCAACTAGGGTTGAAACCGCAGAAGATACGGATGGAGGAAGTATTATAAAAGAACTCAACTATTTCAGTCGAGTTCTTTAATAAATTCTCCTATTTTTTTAACAATTTCTGTTACTAAGGCATTACCCATGAAAAACATTCGCATTTTATCAGAAAAGTCAACAATAGTTCCGTCAGAAAGTTTTTTCTTAGCTGTCCAATCGTCTGGAAAGTCTTGCAGTCGTTCTGCTTCAATAGGTGTAATGAGGCGGTAACGCCCATTGACTTTTAAGAAGTGGGTAGAGCGATTGACAGTCCCCTCTGATGTTAGCATAAAAAATACCCTGATTAGTCAGGGTGTAAAAATCGCACATAACCTTGGAACAATATCTGAACAGCCTTACAGATAGTCTGCTCTTTTACGCAGTTCCTCGGTTTGATGTAAAAAGGCGTAGTCTCTTACAGCGTCTAGAAAAATACCACACAGTAGACCTTGGTTTTAGAAACCTATTGCTCCCAGATCATCAGGAAGATATTGGACATATGATTGAAAATATTGTATTTCTGGAGCTATGTCGACGTTATAGCAAGGCCTATGTTGGCAATGTCGATAAGTACGAGGTGGATTTCATTGCCGTCACGGAGCAGGGGCATTGTGCCTACTACCAAGTCAGTGAAACAACTCTTGAGCCTGAAACGCTTGAAAGGGAATTGCGTCCGCTGCAGAAGATTTCAGACAACTACCCCAAGTATATACTGACTATGGATACTATTCAACCCTATGCAAATTATGGCGGTATCGAGAAGATGAGCCTGCTAGACTGGTTAGTGGAGGCTAAAAAAAGAGTCACCCCTCTTTTTTTAGTTTCTTCTCATTTCTTCTAACAATTTCTGTGCTGTCTCCAGATTGCTGTGTTTTTTTTGGCGCAGGAGGTGGGCTAGGTGGTCGACCTCCTTTTCGTGGGCGCCGGCAAGCAGGGCCAGGGATTTGGCATGGAGTTTCATGTGTCCCTGTTGGATACCAGTTGTGACCAAGGCGCGCAGAGCAGCGAAGTTCTGGCTGAGACCGACAGCGGCTATGATAGAGGCTAGTTGCCGCGCCTGTGGATGTCCCAAAATAGCAAAAGCTGCTTGAACCTTAGGATTGAGGCCAATTGAACCACCGACGGTAGCGATAGGCAGGGGCAGTGTGATGGAACCCACCAGCTCCTCGCCTTGGATAGTCCATGTCGAAAGACCGCGATATTGTCCGTCGCGACTGGCATAGGCGTGAGCGCCTGCCTCAACAGCCCGCCAGTCATTTCCCGTCGCAAGTACAAGGGCGTCAAGGCCGTTAAAAATCCCCTTATTGTGGGTGGCTGCCCGATAAGGGTCCACCTGAGCCAGTTTGCTGGCAAGGCTTATTTTTTTTGCCGTTTCTTGGGCAATGGCAGAGCTGATTGCTAGACTTGAGATGGCTATCCGACATTCTGCGGTCACTAGGGACTCCGTTGCATAGTTGGACAGAATCCCCATCAAGGCCTGACCTTGCGATAGAGTTTCCAAATGTTCTTTTATCCCTTCCAACATATTATTTAACATATTGGCGCCCATGGCCTCTTGGACGTCGACCTGCAAGTAAACAATCAGAAATTCATCCTTTTGCTCAACGGTAATCTTTCTAGCGCCACCGCCTCGTTTGACAATAGATGGATGTGCGTCGTTGGCTAGTTGGAGCAGTTCTTCTTCCGCCTGACCAATGAGCTGACTGGCTCTGTCCATGTCAGGAACGTCGTAGAGTGCGACTTGACCAATCATAAGGCGGTTGTGGATAGTGGTGGAAAAACCGCCCGATTTGGCAATCATTTTTCCACCTAGCGAGCAAGCGGCAACGACAGAGGGTTCTTCCGTGACCATGGGAATGCTGTAGCTGACACCGTCAACCAGCAATTCAGGTACGACCGAGAAGGGCAAGGAGAAGGTTCCAAGGTGATTCTCAGCCATTTTTCCTGCAACGGTTTCTGGGAGATTATCATCTTGTTGGAGAATGGCAATGGTTTTCTCATCTAGCTGACGAGCATGAGCTAGCAAGTCTATGCGTTCAAGCCGCGTTTTTTTGTAATATCCTGAGAAATGGGACATGATTTCCTCTTTCTATATGAGAAAAGCACCCTGGCTTGGCCAAGGGTGCCAGTTACTAACTAGTTTTTGATATAGATTCGTCTGTGGTCTTGGATTTTAGCTAGAGCAAATGGACTTTGGTCAGCAGGCAAGTCAGTAGAAGTGCCTGTTTCATCCAATTCAATTTCTTCAAAGAAGATTTGTTCGTATTGGTCCATGCTCAAGCGTGTCCGCTGGTTGAGCTTTTCTAAGCGGTCCATTTCCAAGTGCTCTTGGTAGCCTTCGACTAGGCGGCCGCTAAAGATTTCACAGACAGCTCCGCTACCATAGCTATAAAAGAGGACTTGATCATCTGCCTTGAGCGCTCTGCTATTTTCCAAAAGGGAAAGGAGAGAAAGGAAAATCGAGCCAGTGTAGATGTTGCCGACCACCTTGTTGTAAACGATGGCCTCTCGGAAGCGGTCAGAGAGGCGGGTCAGGGTTTCCTCGTCCTTGGCAATGGCTTGGAGGCCCTTGAGCCCCTGCTTTGAGAATGGGATATGGAGGCACATAGCCGCGAAGTCGCTGAGCTGTTGCCCAGTTTTCTCTTGGTAGTGGTCGAAGGTAGTAGTCAAGCAGTCAGTGTATTGTTCGGTTGAAAATTTGCCGTCAACACGCGGATATTTGTCATAGTTGGGACGCCAGAAGTCGTAGATGTCGCGGGTTTGGCAGACATTGTCATTGTTGAGGACCATGATGCGTGGGTCAGCAGTGACCAGCATGGCAACAGCGCCCGCACCTTGAGTTGGTTCACCGCCTGATGCGATACCGTATTTGGCAATATCACTGGCGATGACCAGAACTTTGGAGTCAGGAAATTGGTTGATGTGGCTTTTGGCTAGGCTGAGTCCGGCAGTTGCACCGTAGCAGGCCTCTTTCATTTCGATAGACCGTGCAAAGGGTTGAATACCGAGGAGTCCATGAATAGCCACGGCTGCAGCCTTACTCTGGTCAACACTTGATTCGGTACCAACGATGACCATGTCAATAGTTGCTTTATCTTCTTCGGTCAAGATGCTAGCCGCAGCCTGTGCCCCTAAGGTCACGATGTCTTGAGTCACAGGAGCCACAGCCATTTCAGACTGGAGCAATCCGATTTTAAATTTATTAGGATCAACAGAGCGGGCTTGGGCTAAGTCAGCCAAATCTAATACAAAATCAGGTGCCGCAAAACCGATTTTATCAATACCAATATTCATAAAAATTCCTTTGTTTACAAGTGATTTATCTTGTGGTCGCCTTGGAAATGATGAGGGAAATTCCCTGACCGCCTCCGATACAGAGTGAGCAGAGGCCTAGATTTCCATTGCGTTTTTCTAATTCGTGGATCAGCGTCACCAGGATGCGGCTACCGCTGGCACCGATAGGGTGTCCGAGTGCGATTGCACCTCCGTTAACGTTGACCTTATCTGCTGGGATGCCCAATTCCTTGACAATAGGAATGGACTGGGCAGCGAAGGCCTCATTGATTTCAAACAAATCAATGTCGTCCACTGTTTTTCCGAGTTTTTGTAGAGCTTTCTGGCTAGCTGGAATTGGTCCCAAGCCCATGTAGGCTGGGTCCAATCCGCTAGTCGCATAGGCCTCGATGAAGGCTAGAGGCTGGACATTCAACTCCTTAGCCTTCTCTTCTGACATGAGAACGAGAACTGCGCAGCCGTCATTGATACCAGAGGCGTTGGCAGCTGTCACTGTTCCGTCTTTCTTGAAAGCAGGGCGGAGTGTTGCTAATTTATCAAGAGGTGTCAATCGTGGGTATTCATCTGAATCAAATATGACTTCTCCCTTGCAGGTTTGAAGGCTAATTGGGACAATTTCATCTGCGAATGTGCCTTGGGCGATAGCCTGAGCAGCTTTTTCTTGGCTGGCAAAGGCGAAGGCGTCCTGTTCTTCACGAGTGACCTGATACCGCTCTGCAACATTTTCAGCGGTAATGCCCATGTGGTAGCCCTCAAAAGCATCCGTCAGACCGTCGGTCAGCATAGAATCTTCTAATTCCAAGTGTCCGAATTTAGCACCGAATCGGCTGTTCTTCGACAGGTAGGGGGCTTGGCTCATGATTTCAATACCACCTGCAACGACGACTTCATTGTCGCCTAGCATGATAGACTGGGCTGCGAGCAAGACGGATTTGAGACCGGAACCGCAGACCTTATTAACCGAATAAGCAGAAGTTTCTTGCGGAAGTCCTGCTTTGACAGCAATTTGGCGGGCAATATTTTGCCCCTGACCAGCAGAAAGGACATTGCCAAAGATGACCTCGTCAATGCTCTCCGCTGGGATATTCTTTTTCTCTAGCGCCTGCTTGAGAACCTGGGCTCCCAAGTCGGCGATTTCTATATCTTTTAGACTACCTCCGAAACTGCCAATGGCAGAGCGGTAGGCAGACACGATAGCTACTTTATTCATGAGTACTCCGTGTTCAATATTATTGTTCAGTTCGCAAAAGATAAAAAAGTCCGGCATTTCTAGAGTGCGGAATCTCCTCTTGGATCTGTCGTGTTCAGCCTAACTATTATATCATGTTTTTGGCATAATGGATAAGAAGAAGGATAGGTCTGAGGGCTGAATTTTCAAGAAAGAAAAATGTAAGCGTAAACAGCTTGTGGAAAAACTAGCATTTTTTACGCAATTCGTGTAAAATAGAGAAGTACAAGAGGGCAACCTCAAAATAAAAAGGAGAATCCATATAATGGTAAAATTGGTTTTTGCTCGCCATGGTGAGTCTGAATGGAACAAAGCTAACCTTTTCACTGGTTGGGCTGATGTTGATTTGTCTGAAAAAGGTACACAACAAGCAATTGATGCTGGTAAATTAATCAAAGAAGCAGGTATCGAATTTGACCTTGCTTATACATCTGTTTTGAAACGTGCTATCAAGACTACAAACTTGGCTCTTGAAGCTGCAGATCAATTATGGGTACCAGTTGAAAAATCATGGCGTTTGAACGAACGTCACTACGGTGGTTTGACTGGCTTGAACAAAGCTGAAGCAGCTGCAGAATTTGGTGATGAGCAAGTGCACATCTGGCGTCGTTCTTATGATACTTTGCCACCAGAAATGGCTAAAGATCATGAGCATTCAGCACACACTGACCGTCGCTATGCCCACCTTGATGACTCAGTTATCCCAGATGCTGAAAACTTGAAAGTAACGCTTGAGCGCGCTCTTCCATTCTGGGAAGACAAAATTGCTCCAGCATTGAAAGACGGTAAAAACGTGTTCGTAGGTGCACACGGTAACTCAATCCGTGCCCTTGTAAAACACATCAAACAATTGTCTGATGATGAAATCATGGATGTGGAAATCCCTAACTTCCCACCACTTGTGTTCGAATTGGACGAAAACCTCAACATCGTGGAAGAGTACTACTTGGAAGCGTAATTGGTTGGACACCTGGACTTCGGTCTGGGTGTTTTTTGATGCTCGGATAAAATTATCACACTTATAACCATGTTTGCACAACAACTGAATTCGTATATCAATAAATTATTAAGTGGATATATCCAGTTAATGCTTGAAATTAAAATCATTCTATGATAGACTTCCTTTTGTAAGCGTTCCAATATGGATGATGTAGGTTTAGGAGGATGCATCAAAAGGAACACAATATAATTAAAATAATAAAAAAGAGAGGTCGATGTTAAATGAATAAATTTTCAAAGCAACTATTTGATAAGCGGCAACGTTTTTCTATCCGACGTTTTACTGTCGGTGTGGCTTCAGTTGCGATTGGTTGCGTTTTGCTAGGAACAGGTAACCAAGTAGTATTGGCAGAGACTGGGATTCTTCAAGATCCAGCTGGGAATGAACTAGGAGATACAGGTCACATTAGTGAACCAGGAGCACCTGATGCAGGGGGAACTGTAGATACAGGTGGAGCAACTGAGACTGTTCAAGCAGAGGGTCAGCCTGTAGCCGAAAATGTAACCGCTAACAATTCTGATTCCCTGACACGGAGCGCAGTTGTTGCCGAAGTAACTGGTGCCAGTGTAGAAGTTGCTTCTGAACGTATCACTGTGGTGCCTCAAGAAGAGGTTTATCAACCAGGTGAGACGCCGGTAAATCTCATAGATGGTAATGCTGGAACTTTAACAGAGCTTGAATGGTATGAAACTCAAACACTTCCGCAAACAATAGATTTTCTTTTTGATCAAGCTTTGACCTTGGACAAAATGGAAATTCATAAACGGACGCCAGGAAATGGAACTTTAACAAAATATAAGGTAGAGGCATTTGTTGGTCAGACCAGTGTTTATCAATCAGATGAAGTAGCTGTTCCTTTTGAATTAGAGAGAGTGGAACATCATTTCGACTTGCCACAGGATGTGGATCGAGTGAGTTTAACCTTGTTGGAAGCTATGGTTGGTCCGAATAGCGTTAACAATCGAATGCTGACATTAAAAGATGTTGCATTTTATGAATTATCCAAAACTTTCTCAGGTAAGAAGGTTGCAAATGAGAGATTATCTGTTTCTGGCACTACTGAAAAATACCAACCTGGCAATGGTCTCGAACATTTGATTGATGGAAATGATGCTACTCTGACAGAATTTGCTTACAGTCTCACTGATGGTCAACTCCCAGAAGATATTACTGTGACATTGGATTCACAGTCAGAAATTACTGGTTTTGCCCTTCATAAACGGTTTGCTAGCAATGGTTCCTTGACTAAATATCAAGTCATCTCTTATCTAGGCGACCAAGTTGTAGAAGATTTGGGCCAAATTGAAGTACCGTTTGCGACAACTTTGTCTACGAAATCACTCTCTGGCGCTCCAGTCGATAAGCTTATTTTCCGTATTTTGGAAGCCAAGTCTTGGGACCAACAGCTTGCTCCGCATCAATTGACACTTAGAGAATTGGAATTATTTGAAAAAGAATCATCCCCTGAAGTAATCGAACAACCAAAAGATGAGCCGACTACTAGTCAGCCTACTCAGACGCTTCCTCCGGCTGAGAGTAATGAAGGCTTTGTTCGACCTGATAATGCGGTGGGGGCAATTACGGATTTCCAATTAGTAGATGGTATAGCTCGGATTCGCTATTCAACAGGGCAAGAAGCACAAGTACAACTTTACAATGACCATGTTTTCCGTTATTATATTGACCCAACTGGCGAGTTTCAAGAAGTACCAGATCCAAGTCGTGAGGATCGCCCGGCTATTATTGCCACAAAAAATTATGCTAACTACAAGAGCCAGTACAATGAAACAGGACGCTTAATTACAGAGGACAGTCGCTACATTATTGAGACAGACAAGATATGGTTGATTTTTGACAAGGAAACAGCTGAGTTATCTATCTACGACCGTATTAATGATCGTTATGTGACAAGAGAAGTGGCTCCAATCCAACTTTCAGCGGGTGGTACGACTCAAACTCTCAGTCAAGATGCTAATGAATATTTCTTTGGCGGCGGTATGCAAAATGGTCGATTTACACATAAGGGTAAATCTATCAATATCGTTAACGAGAACAACTGGGTAGACGGTGGCGTGGCTTCTCCAAGTCCATTTTATTGGTCAACAAATGGTTATGGTGTGGTTCGTAGCACCTTTAGACCTGGGGTATATGATTTTGGTACGAAGGACTCAAGTCAGATTACGACAGTCCACAGTGAGAATCGTTTCGATGCTTATTATATGGTCAATACTAGTCCTGTTGATATTATCAAAGATTACCAGGAATTAACGGGAGAACCGGTTGTCTTACCAGAATATGCACTGTACTTGGGTCACTTGAATGCCTATAACCGTGATTTCTGGGTAGAGGTAGCAGAAGGAACGCCTGGTGCCATCGAATTGGATGGTAAGTGGTATCGTGAGTATCAACCAGCACAATTGCCTGAAAATCTGCGTGACCAAGCAACCCAGGAAACTCTTAATGGTGAGGGTGATAGCTATGCTTTCTCTGCACGGGCCATTATTGACCGCTATAAAAAACTTGATATGCCATTGGCTTGGTTCCTTCCAAACGACGGTTACGGTGCAGGCTATGGCCAAGAAGATACCTTAGATGGTAACATTGCCAATCTGAAAAAATTTGTTGACTATGCTAATGCCCATGGTATTAAAGTTGGTCTATGGACTCAGTCTGACTTGGTAGATACGGATCCTGCTAAGGACGTTGTTCTCCATCGTGATATTGATAAGGAAGTTGGCGAGGCAGGCATTCGAGCAATCAAGACAGACGTAGCTTGGGTAGGATACGGTTATTCCTTTGGTCTGAATGGTGTTGATGAGGGTGCCAAACGCTTGACGCAACAAAGTGGATCTGATGAGGCACGTCCATTTATCGTTTCGCTCGATGGCTGGGCAGGTACTCAACGGAGTGCAGCTATCTGGAGCGGGGACCAATCTGGAGGTCAATGGGAATACATTCGTTTCCATATTCCAACTTATATCGGTTTAGGCTTGTCTGGTAATCCAAACATGGGTTCCGACATGGATGGTATCTTCGGTGGTGCAGACCCGATTATCAATGCGCGTGATTATCAATGGAAGATGTTTACCTCTATTATGATGAACATGGATGGCTGGGGAGCGAAGCCGAAGAATCCGTATGTTTTTGGAGATCGCATTGCGGATATTAACCGTATGTCTCTTAAACAAAAATCAACCTTTATGCCATATGCCTACTCTATTGGTCATGAGGCTGCTGAGACTGGTAAGCCAATCGTTCGTGCTATGTTCATTGATTTCCCAGAGGATACTATCAACTACACTAAAGATGTTCAGTATCAGTACATGTACGGTAGCAATATCTTGGTAGCTCCTGTTTATCAAAATACAGCTATGGCTGAAAATGGAGATGATGTACGTAACAATATTGTTCTTCCGGGTAGCGATGAGGAGTGGATTGACTGGTATACAGGTGAAAAATATGCCGGCGGTCAAGTCCTGAATGGTTTTGCAGCTCCTCTTTGGAAGGCACCTGTCTTTGTTCGAAATGGTGCTATCATTCCGATGACCAATCCAAACAACAATCCGACGGAAATTGATCGTAAGAATCGTCTGGTTACATTCTATCCACATGGAGAAACCAGTTTTACCCTCTATGAAGATGATGGAACAAGTGTTGGTTATAAAGAAGGTCAGTTAGCTAAGACTGTTATTGAAAGTCAGGCTGGAAATTCAAACGAAAAAGGCCAAGTTGTTCTGACAATCAGCCAAACGCAAGGCGATTTTACTGGCTTTGAAAAGGTTAAAACAACTGAACTGCATGTCAATGTTTCTGAAGATGTAACTGGTGTACGTGCTACTATCGGTGGTCGTGATGTGATGCTTCAACGTGTAACGACGCTTGAAGATTACCAGAATGGAAGCAACGTTTACTTCTACCACAGTAATCCGTTGTTGGATACTTATAATCCAAGAAGCTCAGAAATTCAAGATCTGCAAGTTGTCCGTAATGATTTGCTCAAGATTAAATTAGAGGAAGCAGATGTCACTCAAAATGCTGTTATCGTGACATTGGACGGATTTGTCAATGCTAATGAACCGGTTGACGTTCCGGAAGATTTGGTATTGCCAACTGTTCCGCTAAACTTTGCTGTACCAGAAGATGGGATTTCATCTACCTCTATTCGTGTGGAATGGACACCAGTAGAAAATGCGGATAGCTATGATATTGAAAAGGATGGTGTTCGTTATACTGGTATTACTGGAGATAACTTTGTCTTTGGTGACTTGAACTTTGGTTCTACGCATCAATTCCGCATTCGTGCAGTCAATGCGCGTGGGGTATCAGACTGGTCTGACCTTATTTCGGCTCAAACAGACGAAGATCCATGGGCAGATGCTATTGAAAATATTAAAGTAGCAACAAATATTACGGCTCAATCTGGACAAGAAATTGACAAACTCTTTGACAAGGAACTAGGCAACCAATTCCATAGTAAATGGGGTCACGCTGTAAGCTACCCATCCATCATTGAAATGGATCTGGGAGGAATCTATCAAGTTGACCGTTTGGAATACTATCCACGTAACGATGGTGGCCAAAATGGGCGTATCACGAAAACTTACTTCTCTGTGAGTGAAGATGGTGTGAATTGGACAACGGATCAATACTATTCTATCTGGGAAAATGATAATAAGGCCAAAATCTATAACTTCACTGTACCACAGGCCCGTTATGTTAAGATGATTATTGATGGAGGTGTTGGTAACTTCATTTCTGGTGAAGAATTGTTAGTGTTCAAAAAACCTGGCAGTCGTATGCAGGTACCTGGAGATATCAGTAATGATGGCAAGATTACAGAAGATGATAAAACATCCTTCCTAAACTATAGTGGTCTTCGTACAGTTGACAGCGATTTTGATTATATCAGTCATGCTGATAGTAACAAGAACGGTTTGATTGATGCATATGATATTAGTGTCGCGGCTGTCCAACTCGAAGGTGGTGTAACGAATCCATCACAAGTTGCGCCAAGTGGTACACTCTATCTGGCTGCAGATCAATTGACTTTAGCCAAAGGAGAAGAAACTTCTGTTTATCTAATGGCGAATGATTTGTCTGCGGTCAATGCACTTACATCAACCTTTATGATTGATGGATCTGTATTTGAGGTAGTAGGTGATGTCGTTGCTAATCAAGATTTCACAAAAGATGCTGAAAACTTCTCTAGAATACGTACCCGTTCAAACCAAACAAATGTCGTCTTTAGTTTTGTAAACTTTGGTGAAAAAGAACTACTTGAAGGTTCAGGTAGAGTAGCAGCTGTTCGTCTACGTGCCTTAACTGATGCGTCCTTGAACTTTAACAGCCAAGATGGGATTCTAGTAGGTAATGATTTACGCTCAGTGACAATCACGGATGAACCAGTTCGTCAGGCAAAAGCTTATACAGCAGTTCCTGCTAGTCCTAGCGATGTGGTAGCAACTCGTGCAACAAGTGCCAGCATTAGTCTTGCTTGGACTGGCGATGAACAGGCCTTTGACTATTTGGTGGAGCAAGAGGCAGATGGTGGTTTTGTTGCAATTGGTCGGACAGAAAATACTCACTTTGATGTGCACAATCTTTTGCCAACCACAAGTTATCGATTCCGTGTAATAGCCCGTAATCTACTAGGTTCTTCAGAAGCATCTGAGGTTCTCGAGACCAATACAATTGCTAAAGATCCAAGCTTGAAAGTAGCAATTGTCAATGCAACTGCAAGCACGGCTGAACAAGCAAATGAACCATTAACCAATCTTTACGATGGTGATGATAATACACTTTACCATAGTGATTGGAACAATAATCGTGCTGTTCCGTCAAGTCTAGTTATTGATTTGGGAGAAAGTACAGCTGTCGATTACCTAATTTATCGTCCTCGCGATAACGCTGGTAATGGAAATATTACTGGATTGAGCCTTGAAATTAGTCAAGATGGTGAGACATGGCAAGCAGTCGGTGAACCGACAACATGGCTTCGTAATGCTAACGAAAAAGCTGCTCTTCTACCAGAGGAGACCGTTACTCGCTACATCAAGATTAACTGGCTATCAAGTGTGGGTGGCTATGTATCTGGTAATGAGTTGACTGTCATGGCGCCAGCAGCAGTCGTTGAAGAAGAATTGGTGACTGATAAGCTTGAGCCAGCCTACCATGAAGTTCCTGCCTTTGATCTAACAGCCGATGATGATCAAGATGGATTCAGCAATGAAGCAGAACTTCTAGCAGGCACAGACTATGCAGATCCAGCTTCTTACCCAGTCGTTGAAGAAGAATTGGTGACTGATAAGCTTGAGCCAGCCTACCATGAAGTTCCTGCCTTTGATCTAACAGCCGATGATGATCAAGATGGATTCAGCAATGAAGCAGAACTTCTAGCAGGCACAGACTATGCAGATCCAGCTTCTTACCCAGTCGTTGAAGAAGAATTGGTGACTGATAAGCTTGAGCCAGCCTACCATGAAGTTCCTGCCTTTGATCTAACAGCTGATGATGATCAAGATGGATTCAGCAATGAAGCAGAACTTCTAGCAGGTACAGACTATGCAGATCCAGCTTCTTACCCAATTGCTGAAGACGAATTGGTAACGGAAAAAGGGGAACCGGCTTATCACTATTTGCCAGCCTTTGAGTTCAAAGTACCAGCTGCACCTGTTACTACTTCAACAGTAGCTAGTCCAGAACCGGTTTCAACTTCTGAACTCTCAGTTCCAACTGGGTCAGTAAGTCCAGCTTCAGCAACTCAATCAGAATCTGCTAGCTTGCCAAATACCGGAGATAGTCAATCAGGCCTTGCTCTTATTGGTCTGACAGGTCTGGGTCTTCTAGGATTTGTAGCTCGCAAAAGAAAACATAGTTGATAGGGAGTGTTCATGACCATTGGTCTCAGGGGCAATAGGAAGTGAGCATCAACTATATAAGGGCTCTTTGTCAACTGTAGTGGGTAGGTGAAAAGCTAACACCTAGAGAGGACGAAATTCGTTCTCTCTTTTTGTATA
>NZ_JBIMJQ010000016.1:0-43851 GCF_043674215.1 Streptococcus sp. A22 | reverse complement strand
TGGGCTAGCCCAGACAGCTTAACCTCTGGATCTCTAGTTATCAATGAACTTGTTGCACTTGACTTGACAATGTGCGATTTATTATTTTTAAAGATGAAATCAGAGAATTACTGTCCTCTGAATCTGCAGATGTAATGGAAATTACCAACAATGAAATAGAAGATCAGAATCCATAATAGGGAGCATAGAATGGGAAATTTTGAAGACTTACAAATAGATAAGCCTCTTTATGAATATTGTCAAAATGCGACCAATAAGGAAGGTGATACATTTGTCGGTATTAGGTCAGAAATAGTAGATGAAAAACATAATTTGACTATCTATTTTCCTTTAGGATTTGAAATATCTAAAGATGAAACTTTAGTTAGAAATGAAATAATACAATTATTATCGGTGCTTCAGGATTATAATGATGAACAGTCTCAGGTTGCATCAATTACACCAGAACAGTTGTTAAAAACTGTCAGGTTTCCAGCTCAAGCTTATATAAGAGTAATTTCTGATTATTTAAATAGTGGATACTATAAAATGATTGAAGATGAGTTTAAACTGGGGCAGTCTGGAGCAGTTTCTTGGAATAAGACCAGAAAAAAGGTTGAGCCGATAGTAACCAAAAATGGTATTGTCTATCCACAATACGTGGTACGCCAACATAGTGAGACAGACAAGCAATTGATTACAGAAATTAGTCAGTATTGCGTTTATGAGAGTTACGTAAAAATTGGTTGGTTATATAGACTTCCAAATGTACTAAAGCCACATAGAACTAGAGACTTAGAAGTTTATAAATCATATATACATAATATGATGTTAGTTGCTACTAAGGATAGGGATAAGCAATTATTTTCAGCTATGCATGATATCCTAAATTTTACAAATCAGGATGATGAGCCAGAAGAATTTTATTTTGGAACCAACAGATTTGAGTATATTTGGGAACGCCTAATTGAAGCTACTTTTGGAAACGAGAATAAAGAGTATTATTTCCCACGAACAAAATGGTTACTTGACATTGGAGTAGAAAAGACCAACAAAGCTATTGAACCAGATACTGTGATGAAAAAAAATCATGATATTTATGTGCTTGATGCGAAATACTATAAATTTGGTGATACTTTAAATCCAAATCATTTACCTACATCAACTTCAATCAATAAGCAGATTTCATACGGAGAGTATATACAAACAAATGCTAAGTTTGAATCTGAAAGAAAACAGGGAATGGCAGTTTATAATGCATTTTTGATGCCCTATAATTCTAGAAGTAAACCATTCAATGATGTGAGTAAGAGTACTTACTATTCCATTGGTGAATCCGTTGCAGATTGGAAAAATTCTACTGAAACGTATGAAAGAGTACAAGGAATTTTGGTTGATGTTAAGCATCTAATTAGTAATTCAGTAAGACCAAACAATATCGAAATCGAGAATCTATCTAATACAATATTAAAAAGTATTGAAAAAAAACGAGGGAAATAATTAACTCCTTCGTTTTTTTCGTTGTCGCATAATTCTAGCATTCTTACTATCTCTACAGTTATCAGAACAATGTCGTTTGGTACTATTGGTACTGGATACCTCGAAATACTGCTTACAATAATCATTTTGACATACTCTATAAATGATATTTTTAGAATTTTTATAATAGATTGAGAAGTATAGTGCACTAATCAATGAGGGTAACTTCCAATCGGGTGCCATAGTATCTGTGTTATATGTAAAGTGTATGTCCTCAAGCATTCTCTCAAATTCCTCACGAATAGTTATTTTTGATACTTCTAGAAGATATTCAGTAAAGTGATGTTGTGCTTCTATTTCTACGTAAATTGCCGTTGAGAAAGTATTTTTTATTTTAACTTGTTCTGAATAGAACGGATTCAGTATATATATGCAACCGAATAAGAAATCAATTTTTTTATTTAATTCATCAGTTAAAACAAGGTTATCAAGACTATAAAATAAATTGAAAATTCTTTTACACCAGTGAGGTGTATTTTCGTCCTGCATAATTTGCTGAGCTTCTAGCAAATCAAATTCAACCGTTTTATTCAATGATTCTGAATATCTTGAAAGTTTTGATTGAATTTGCCCTTCTATTGATACAGTTTTTACAGCATTATGATCTTTTGTTAGTGGAGTAATTGCTGCATCGAGTTGATTTTGAAGATCGGAGTTTGTAGGTAAAAACTTAGACTTCTTATAAGCTGTTGTAGAATATTTTCTTAAAAGGAGATAAAGTGTTGAGTCAAATAATTCTCGGTATTTTATTTGTGATTTGTTTTGATTGTTTATCAAATTAATAAATGCTTTTAAGCGCTCTTGAATCGAGTGTAGCTCTTCAATATCCACCGGACAATATTTTTCTTGTGATATAGGATAGATGAAACCGTATTTGTCAATAAAGTTTTTTAATTCGGATAAGTTATTTAAGTCGAGTCCTAGAAACTCACCAAGTGGGTTATTCTTTCGTCTGTTCCAAGTGATTATTTTTAACCCTTCACCAGGACTATAGCCCATTTCAATGTAAGGAAGATTAATTGATTTTATCACTAAGCGTTCTGTCTTTAATCCAGACACTTCATCTATTAGTGATTCAAATTCAGAAGATACAGCTTCATTTGTAAATGTAAATTCTCCTAAGTAACTTTTTTCACTACTCATTTTGTCCTCCGTAATTGGTAATTTAATAAAACTCTATGACAATATCTATTATATCACTTATAACAAGCAAAATACCAATGATAAAAATTTTTTATCATTGGTATTTTTGATATCTACTAAAATAGCATGAATTGATAGAGAATATATATATCAAGAAATATTTATGAAATGACATGACGATGTTGTTTAGCATGAATGTTTAGCTATTAACAATAGCACTTGAGGTATCTAGGCTACATTGTTACAACTGTAACTAAGCCATTAATGTTAGTTTGGATACAGTCATCTCAAATGGCAAGTTGACTAATTATGTATAAACCGCAAAGGAAAAGCATATGAGGTCAAAAATAAAACTAAATATTGGTTTGTCGTACTCTTTTTCTTTGCTTGTCAGAGAAAAGGAGTCAAGATATGACAACAAATGATAAAAATACTAATTCAAAATACACTCCAGAAAGCTATCGTGATGAGAAACCCTACAATGATATTCCTTGTGAAGAAGGGGAAGTTCTTGTTCCAATCGTGGTAATGAATAACGATATGATTAAAGCGATGGGTATTAATCGTTCAAATATGAAAACTGCTCGTATGAAAAACGGTTCAAGAGTACCAGTTGCTTATGCTCCAGTCAAACTTGAACATTTTGACAACGCTTTGAAGATATATTACAAGGATGTCAATATCTATCTAAATCAATTTAAAAGAGATTCAGATGTTTTATCTTTGGAAGAGATGATGGAAAATATGAATAATGAGAATAAAATGGGATATGACCCAACCGGAATTCCTTCTCACGAGGAGAAACTGATGCTTATTGTAACACTAGAAGAATTGATTGATGTTGTTTATCAACGTAATGAAAAGTACGGTAAAATCCTAAAGCTAATTTACCAAGATGTCACAATTAGCAAACAAGAGATCATTGAAAAACTTGGTCTGAAAAAGACCCAAGGTTATGATGCAATCAAGAAAGCACATGCACTCGCAAAGGAGGTATATAAAGAACTTAATCAATAATTTAAAATCGCCATCTCAATATTTTTGAGGTGGCGATTTTTTGCTAATCTTTCTGATAGAATAAGCATTCGTATCCGTCGGCACGAAGGTTAATATCAGATATCCAGTCTGGTGCAATTCCCATCAACGATGCAATCTCATCAAGTTTTTGTTCCATTGGGGATTCTATAATAACTTCATCATGTACATGTCCTACAATTTTAAACTCTTTTAGTTGCTTCAAAGAGTAAGCAAGAATGTCTCTACTGATAGCTTGGACAATGTTCTCCACAAATTTGGGACCATAACTTTCTAACCTCTCCCAACGTTTAGCAGTTCCAGTTCCCTCATAAGTGACGGACTCTCCACCGAACTGGTTCTCTCCAATTCTTGGTTTAATATATGCTAATTTACGACCAGATGGGAGTGTAATGAATAGAATGCCACTTCTTACTTCAAATTGAATACCGTGAGTAGATGTTGGAATTTGTTCCTTTACAGCAGTCTTTACAGCATTATCGACATCCCACCATAAGAGAACGATATTGGGATTTGCTTGTCGCCAAGAGTTCACTAGTGGTTGGAGTTCTTCCTCCGATAGTCCCATATCAATTGCTCCCATGGCTTTGAGTGCACCGACTGAACCACCATATCCGCAAGCAAGTTCCGCAATTTTCCCTTTTTGTCTCAATTCAGAATTTTGTCCGTGTTTTTCAACTGGTACTCCAAACATCTGAGAAGCGGACATACAGTAGATGTCTTTTCCCAGTTCAAATACCTTACTACGCCATCTCTCCCCTGCCAAGTGGGACAGGATTCGAGCTTCGATAGCTGAAAAGTCGCAAACAATGAATTTCTTTCCTTTACTAGGGACAAAGGTCGTTCGGATAAGTTGAGATAAGGTATCTTGTGTGTCGTAGAGTAGCTCAGTAGCTTCTAAGTCACCTGTTCTGAAAAGTTCTCTAGCTTCCTCTAGGTCAGGAAGATGGTTCTGTGGTAAATTCTGAAGCTGTACCAAACGGCCAGCCCATCGACCTGTACGGTTAGCTCCGTAAAATTGAAACATCCCCCTTGCTCGACCGTCCTTACAAACACAGTTCATCATGGCTTGATATTTGGATACACTTGATTTGGCGGCTTGCTGACGAAGTTTAAGAACTTGAGCAGTCGTATGATCAACCATTTTGAGAAGTTCTTTCACCGCTTTTTTGTCGAGTGAATCTGTAGTTACTCCATGTTCACGTAGCCAGCCAATCATCTGTAGAACAGAGTTGGGATTTTCTAGACTTGTTAAAGCTTTCAGTTCCTCTTGGATTTGAGCTTTGCTCTCTGTATCAATTTTGATTGCTGCTTTAACAAAATCAACATCTATGCCAATACCTCGGTCGTTGATAATCTGATCCTGGAGGTACTCATCCCAAACAAAATCAGGTACTGGGAAGTTTTTCAGTCGTTCCTTGATGGCCAATTCGACCTCAACATCACGTCTGTTGTAATCGATAAAGGTAGCCCACTTGTCAGGCGCGTGATGTGGAAAGTTGCGAATTCGTCCCTCATTGACTTTGGTAGGCTTACAAGGTACGCAGAAGTAGCGAATGAGGTCAGCCCCCTCTCTCATCTTTTTGTCTTTGAGTTTGAGAACTGTTCCAACCCCTTCTAAGGAAAGTGGGAGTCCTAAATATGCGGACCAAATCATGCTACACCGCCATGAATTAGGCGAGAGAAATCCATCTGATAAGAATTCAGGATGATATTTCTTGAGCCAGTTGGATATGCAAATTCGCTCAAATGAAGCGTTGAATGCCCATTTTATGACACTATCATTCACCAAGGCCTCAAGGATATCTTGTGGAAATTTCTCTTTAGTTAAGTCATATACAGTAACTGGTCCATTATCGACAGATACCGCAAACAAAAGGATTTCAAAACTGTCATCTTCCGCATAGCGATAGACACCAGATTTTCGTAAGTCAATTTCACAATAAGTTTCGATGTCTATACTGATCTCTTTAATTGGCATAGTTTGTCCTTTCTGAAAAAGGTGACAGAAGTACTGCCACCTTGAGTTCTATTTGTTTTTTCGACTGAGTGGTGTTTGACTAAGTTTTTCTTTATTTTGCTTTGCCTTTCGTTCCATTTCATTTCGAATGTCATCTCTAATGGTCATATATCCGAAGTATAGTCCGATAAGCACCCAGAGGCTCATAATAGTACAAGTTAAAATAGTATACATCATTAATCTAATTCTCTCTTTCTAGTTCAAAAAGTCATCATCGTCTTCTGTCGCAAAATCATCTTCAGCACGAGTGCGACCACCGAGGGGCTCGCCATCACGCAATTTTTGCAAGTTATTCAAACCGCAAGCAATCCCTTTATTGCCATTGGAATTAAATGCGTAGAAGGTAATAGAAGCACGTCCGTAGATGCCTGAATACAATTCTGATGTATCAATGATTTCTTGACGATTTCCGTCAACCACCCCAGGTTTGTGTGGAGAGTTGGCATTCACAAAGTAAGCATTTTTGTATGCTTCATCATCCGGGCGTTCAAGGTCACCATCACGAAGTGGAGTTTTTAGAGTAGATAATGCAGGTACAGATTTACCGTTGCCCTTGAGTTTTGACTCACCTTCTTTGTATGCTTGCTCAATAGCAGACTTGATTTTGTTAATAGTGATTGTATCCTCTTTTGGGATGATGAGTGAGGCACTGTACTTGGGAGTGCTACCGTTAATTGACTTTGGCTCATTGGCATTTAAGTAGCTGAAGCGCGTGTTTGGTCCTGTAATTACTTTAGTTGTCATATAGTTAATCCTCTTTAAATTCATGTTTTGCTAGGTTCATCTCTTGACGGCTATCGTCAATTGGAACGAGTGTTGGTTTACCACTTGGTTTTATTACGAGACCACCAAGTAGGTCGTTAAAGGTTTTCTTGCCGAGGAGTTTGGTCATGGCAGTGATAGTCAAGAGTTTCTTTTCGTAAGGGTCATAGCCAGCATCCATCACAGCTTGACTCACGGCTGACTCATCTGAGAATTTACGAATAGAGCGACCTTCAACCAGTTTGTATCCTGGGATGTGATGTCCTTCGGTAGCTTCTTTCAAAGCATAGGCTTTGACATCATTTGCCCACGAAACTAGCAAGTCCAGTTTAGGCAAAATCTCTGCAATGTCCTCGTTATCAAGAGTAGCTGGATTCGCAAACTCCATCTTGGCAAGAGCCAAATTATCCTCCGAACGTTTGCGACAGATATTCTTTAGTTTACAGAATTGGCAGTGTTTACCAGACTGCATATCCCCCTCACCTTTGAATGCAAGTTCAGCTTTTGGAGCGAGTTCATTTTCAGCCCATTCAAGCAACTCAGTCTTTTCTATCTCAAAGGTAGATATGTTATGTTTTCGTGGTTGAAAGATGGTCATGGTGACTTTATCAAAATCATAAAGCCCATCAAACATCTCAAGAGCACCGAGGGCATAACACATCATTTGTGGGTTATGGTCTGCATCAACTAGAACACCAAGTCCGTGCTTATAATCAATAACCTGAAGAAGTCCATCTGCCACAATAAGGCAATCTCCAGTTCCAAATCCTTCAGGTACCCACTTAGAAAAGTCCAGTCGTTGTTCGATAAGAACTGTAGGGTCACGAGAGTAGCCTCTGGCTTTCTCGACTTGTTCCATGACATAGTTGCGGTATTCTTCAGCGCAATCCTGCATTTCATTGTTATAAAATGCTAAATCCTCTGTCGGATCACGCGCATTCCGACCTAAAGCTTTCTCGACTAGATAAGCACATAACTCGTGAGCATCCGTACCTTCAAGGGCAAACTCAGAGTTTACATCTGGCATATCTTCTGTTAATCGAACGGAAGGTGGACAGTTCAACCAACGATGTGATGCAGATGCGGATAGAATGGCGTGGTTAGTCATTACCAATCCCTCCAGCTTCTTCAAGGACTGCCGCAAAGTGTTTAGGGTCAAGAGTTGATAGAGAAGAAGCACCGTAGGCATTTAGCAGAGAACGAACCTCATTCTTAAAGCCATCTTTTGCCTTTGTAGCAAGGACTGCACGGACATCCTCCAATTGAATTTCCTTTTGTGGTTCATTTTTTGGTGGATTTGATTTAGGTGCTGTTTCCTCCTCAGTAGTGAGGAGTTTCTTGAACTCATCCACCAAGCGAAGGTAGTACTTTGCGGTTTCTTCCATATCATGAATTAGTCTATTCAGTTCTTTCATTTTGCTCATTGATTTCTTCCTCCTTTATTTTACGAGCGAGTTGCTTTGAGATGACGCTGATGGCGGTGAGTGTATCGACCAGTTCATCATTGTGATTCACAGTTATTTCTTTAGTCATTTTGTGACCTCCTATCTTATTAGGTAGAGATGTGAACAGAAATTCCGGTTTTTAATAAAAATTTTTTGAATCGATGTTTTTCATCTCTTACACCTATATAGGTAATACTGGGGTGAAATTTTCCGCTTTTTTATAAAATTTTTTTTATTTGGTAAACATGAAAATAATCTTCCTCTAGCTATATAAAGGAAGATTATTTTTTTTTGAAAAAAATTTTATTAAGGTGCGGAAAAATGAGCCGTAGTTCTACCTAATAAGGTAGGAGGGAAAAATCTCCACACATCATTAATTACATTTGGAGGGTGCATAATGCAATTTACCTTATCTCATTCTGGACAGACTGGGGTTCAGACAACCACGGTTTATCCCAATCAAGTAACTGTTACAGATGAAATATCGCTACAAACTGTTGCGCAATTCGACCATGTGGCAGGGCTGTTTTTAAACAATACACGCTCAAATACCAATTTCATCCAGTCGGACGTTTTGGTCATGGATATTGATAATGACCATTCTGAAAATTCAGATGAGTGGATAACTGTAGAGCGATTAAAAGAAATCTTTGCGGATTATAACTTCGCTTTGGTGACAAGCCGTAGTCACATGCAGACTAAGGCAGGAAAAGCACCTAGACCCAAGTTTCATATCTACTTCCAAATTAATGAGGTAACAGATAAAGACATCTATGTAGCAATGAAGGAAGAACTCTGTAATCAATACAAGTTTTTTGATGATAATGCCAAAGATGCGGCACGTTTCTTCTTTGGAAATCCGCAAGCAGAGGTAGTTTGGCATGATTCATGGCTAACTATTGATGAAGATATGTTTCAAGCTGTGTCTATTGATGACGAGGAAGATTTCGATGCAGACTTCTATACTCCTCCAAGTGGACCGATCCAGCAAGGGAGTCGTAATTCAACGATGTCTGTATTTGCAGCTAAGATTGTCAAACGGTTAGGCGTGACCCAAGAAGCTAGGGATGGTTTTGATGAGCAGGCACAGAAATGTGTACCACCACTTGATATAGCAGAGTTAGATTCCATCTGGGGAAGTGCAGTCCGATTTTACAATCGAACCATTAAGCAGTCACAAGATTATGTATCACCTGAGGCCTATAACCGAGAAGCCATGCGACCTGATGACTATACCGATATTGGTGAAGCAGGACTGTTAGCTCGTGAATATGGAGACCGAATTGCTTTTACTCGTGAGACTGACTATCTTGCTTTCAATGGGAAACACTGGGTGGAGGATGAGCAATTGGCCATGCGACAGGTTCATGTTTTCTTGGATGAGCAACTAGCAGTGGCAGATGCCAACCTAGAGGATAAGACAAAACGGCTCATCCAAACAGGTATTTCAGAGGAACTGATTTTTAAGGGGGTTAAAGCCATTGAAAAAGCCCTTGATGGACCAAGTCAATTATCAGCCTTTAAGGAGTACAAGAAAGCATTTGACTTCCATAAATTTGTCATGAAATATCGTGATTATCGCCATCTCTCAGCTATCGTTAAAACCGCTAAACACATGGTTCGGATGAGTGTGTCTGAGTTTGATAACAATGAAATGTTGCTGAACACACCTAATGCCACAATCGACCTGTCAAAAGGACTAGCTGGTGTTAAAGACCATGTGTCATCAGATTATTTGACTAAAATGGCGACAGCCTCTCCAAGTGATAAAGGAAAAGGTTTGTGGTTGGAGACGCTTGCCACCTTCTTCTGTGGGGATCAAGAATTGATTGACTACGTTCAGATGGTGGTTGGTATGGCAGCCATCGGTAAGGTTTATCAAGAGCATCTCATTATTGCTTACGGCAGTGGTGCGAACGGTAAGTCTACCTTCTGGAACACTATCGCAAGAGTGCTTGGGAACTATTCAGGCAAACTGTCTGCCGATGCGCTTACTATGAGTGTTCGTCGTAATGTCAGTCCAGAAATGGCTGAACTAAAAGGCAAACGCCTCATCATTGCATCAGAGATGAGTGAGGGCATGAGGTTAAATACCTCCATGGTGAAACAGCTCTGTTCTACTGATGAAATCTTGGCTGAGAAGAAGTACAAAGCACCGTTTCATTTTGTCCCATCTCATACGCTAGTGCTTTACACTAACCACCTTCCTAAAGTTGGAGCGAACGATGATGGGATTTGGCGACGTCTGATTGTCATTCCTTTCAATGCCAAGATTACTGGTCGTAGTGATGTCAAGAATTTTGCGGACTACCTTTACGATGAAGCAGCACCAGCCATCATGACTTGGATTATTGAAGGGGCAGAAAAATCCGTCAAAGCTCACTTCAAGTTTACTTTGCCAAAGGTCGTTCAAGAATCGGTAGCTGCCTACCGTGAAGCAAACGATTGGATGGGGCAGTTCTTGTCAGATTGTTGCGATGTTGACGCTACTTTCACGGAGAAGTCGGGAGAACTATACTCCACTTACCGTACTTATTGCTTAAAGGTAAATGAGTACACGCGCAGCACAACAGATTTTTATACTGCCCTAGCTAACGCTGGTTTCACCAAGAAAAAGACAAGTAAAGGAATGATTGTTCAAGGTTTACGACTGAAAGAAGACGATGATTTTCTTAATTAAGGCGTGACAGTCGGTGCAGATCGTCATACTCACCCAAGGAATAGTAGTGACGGTCGTGATAGGCGAAAAGTAAACTCATTTCAAAATCTTATTTTTATTCTTTTTGAAAACTGTAGAGAGTTTTGAAATGGATTGTCACGACCTGCATTAATGGTCAAAAGTGCAGGTCTAGAAGGTCACATACAAAAGTTGCCATAGGGGATTTTCAAAGTGCAGGTCTAGAAGGTCATTTCTATAACTTGTATATAAGAAAAAATAAAAAGAATAAAAAAATATATAGGAAAGTTAAGGAACTGACTACCTTGACCTGCACTTTTACCTTGGCGATGTTTTGACGAAAGGATCAGTTATGAGAGAAAAAATTGTTGAACAGAAGTTAGTAATTGAAGTGAAAAAGCGTGGAGGGATTTGTCCTAAGTGGGTATCACCATCCTTTTCTGGTGTGCCAGATCGCTTGGTGTTTTTACCCAATGGCAAGTTTGGCTTGGTGGAAGTAAAAGCTCCTGACCAAAAGCCAAGGATGTTGCAAGTGTCAAGGCATAAACTGTTCGAGCGGTTAGGTTTCAAGGTTTACGTTATTGACCGAATTGAGATGATTGGAGAGGTGCTAGATGAAATTGACATTACATAACTATCAGGTAGTCGCCAAGGACTTCATCATAGGTCACCCTTATGCAGCAGTCATCCTAGACATGGGGATGGGAAAGACAGCTACAACCTTGTCTGCAGTGAACGAGTTGATGTTTGATCGGTTTGAGGTGACAAAGGTTTTGGTCATTGCCCCACTTCGTGTTGCAAACACGGTCTGGAGTGACGAGATTGAGCAATGGGCGGAGTTGCGTCACTTACGGTATTCGAAAATTGTGGGAACTCCCAAGCAACGAAAAGTAGCTCTTCAGAAAGATGCGGATATCTATATCGTCAATCGTGAAAACCTCCCTTGGTTGGTGGAACAATGCAGTCCCTATTTCAAGTGGGATATGGTGGTGATTGATGAATTGAGTTCCTTCAAGTCATGGCAGTCCAAACGCTTCAAAGCCTTTATGGCAATGCGACCTTACATGAAGCGAGTGGTTGGACTAACAGGAACACCAAGCTCGAATGGACTGATGGACTTGTTCGCAGAGTTTAAAGTCATTGACGGAGGAGAACGTCTTGGTCGCTTCATCGGTGAGTTTCGTAGTCGCTACTTTGAAGAAGGTCGTCGCAACGGAAACATTGTCTATGAATACATCCCCATGGACTATGCGGAGTGTCAAATTCAAGACAAGATTAGTGATATTACCATTTCCATGAAAGCATTAGACTATCTGGATATGCCTGAATTGATTTCAACCAAGAAACTGGTGCGTATGTCAGAAAAGGAAAAAGAAAAGTACAGTCAGTTTAAGAAAGAGTATGTATTGTCAGAGTTAGATGGACTAGAAGTAACTGCCGCAAATGCTGCAAGCCTTACGAACAAGTTAGTTCAGTTATCTAATGGTGCTGTATATTCTGATGATCATACAGTCGTGCCACTTCATGAACAAAAACTAGATGCCCTTGAAGATATCCTTGAATCCGCAAATGGAGAGCCGGTTTTAGTTGCCTATTGGTTCAAACATGACTTGACTCGGATTATAGGTCGTTTAGAAAAACTCAAGGTAAAGTGTCGGGTATTGAAAACAGAAGAAGATATTCGTGAATGGAACAAGGGCAATGTACCAGTTGGCTTACTTCATCCAGCTGGAGCAGGTCATGGTTTGAACCTCCAAAAAGGTGGTCACAACTTGGTCTGGTTTGGTTTAACGTGGTCTTTGGAACTATACCAACAAACCAATGCTCGTCTGTGGCGACAAGGTCAGGAGGCTGAGACTGTTGTTATCCAACACATTGTAACTGAAGGAACGATTGATGAGGAAATCCTTAAGGCATTAGAAAACAAAGATGCACAACAAGAACGGCTGATTGCAGCTGTTAAAGCACAAGTAGGAGGGGCAGATGGATAAGGCAGAGCACATACTGACGAATTACAATGAACTCAAAAGTGACTTGGAGATGTTAAAGTATCGTTTGGAACATTTCAAACCAGTGACAGAAAATGAGGTTATTGGTTCACTCGTTTTTGAAAAATATGATGAACCTAGAGTTAAAAGTACACCAACTAATCAACGGTCAGAGATGATTGCGCTGAATTTTCGTGAGAAGATGATACAGGAAAATGAGGAACAATTGGCGGATTTATCGCAACGGTATATCCGATTGGCTAATGACCTTGATAATTTTGAGATGGCTTTAAAATTTCTAAAGGGAGATTTGTATGATTTTGCGCAATCCATGCTTAAGACAGATAGTAATTGGGATAGTTTGATGAGAGAGTTTCATATTAGTCGAAGTACTGTTAGAAATTGGCGTCGTAAGGTCTTAGACCATGTTAGGGAAGTGTATATGAAAATGGGATTTTCTTTGGAAAAGTAACCTCTCCCTGACCTACCCTTGACCTACCAGTAACCTACCCCTGCACTAAGTGTGACCTAACATTGACCTCACTTTGTCAAAATTTGTGGTAGAATTGTAAGTGTCAAAAAAGATAAAAAATATCCAGTAATGACTGGATATATCTCCTTTTTAGAGTTAATATGTACACAACAAAAGAAGAGGAGAACAATACAATGACAAAACGCCAAGAAGAAAAACTCAATGCACTTTTAACAGAGATTGCTAAAGAAGAACTACTAGTTGAAACCTTGGAAAAACGTTGGAGTGACAACCTCGATTTCTACGATGTTTCGGTTTGGGGAATCAAAAGAGCATTGGAGAGAGCCTACGAAGCAGGCCGACAATCAGTAAAATAAACCAAAGCCTAGCCCGAGGGTTGGGCTTTTTGCGTGGAGGAATTATGATTATTACTAGTGAACAAGTGTCGGTTGGACACCCAGATAAAATCTGTGACCAGATTTCAGATGCTATTGTGACGGAGTGTCTCAAGTATGACAAATCAAGTCGAGTGGCAGTTGAGACTTTAATAAAGGATAACCATATTGTAGTAGCTGGTGAAATTTCGACAAGACATTTCTTTAATCTCGAGGACATTGTACGCCAGGTTGTCGAGCCACTTGGTTTGAAGAATGTTCGGGTAACTAACCTACTTGGACTCCAAAGTTCTGATATTGCCCAAGGTGTTGATAATGGTGGTGCTGGTGACCAAGGAATGATGTTTGGTTATGCGACAGATGAAACACCTGAGTACCTGCCACTTCCTTATGTCTTAGCAACTCGAGTCCTTGAGAAACTGATGTCACTCGGTCACCCCTTACTTGGAAAGGATGCAAAAGCACAGGTATCCTACGACTATGAGAAGAATCGAATTGATACATTTTTAGTTTCCATCCAACATACCGAAACGGCTGACCTTGCCAAAGTGAAACGAATTGTGACTGAAGCTATGATGGCTGTAGCTCTTCGTTACCGTCAGAATCTAGATTTCAACGTTCTAGTCAATCCAACTGGTCGATTTGTTCTTGGTGGCTCATTTGCGGATGCAGGAGTGACTGGACGTAAGATTGTGGCGGATACCTACGGTGGTTTCGCACATCATGGTGGAGGTGCCTTCTCTGGAAAAGACCCAAGCAAGGTGGACAGATCCGGTGCCTACATGGCACGAAAGATTGCAAAGGATATTGTTAGAGAAGGCTATGCGAAACGATGTGAAGTACAATTAGCCTACGCCATTGGAGTTGCAGAACCTGTGTCGGTGTATGTAGAAACCTTTGGTACCAGTCGCTACACCACAAAACAACTGGAAGGAATGATTCGTGAGCGATATGATTTAACACCACGAGGTATCATTAAGGAACTTCATCTCTTGAATGTAGACTACACCAAAACATCTTGCTTCGGACATTTCACGAAAGAAAATCTTCCTTGGGAGAAGTAAAATGCCAAGAAGACCAAGCACACCTTGTAAACAAAATGGTTGTCCTAACTTAGTATCCTATGGTCACAAGTATTGTGACAACCATAAGGGAAACCATCAACTGGATGCCAAGTCAACCAAAGCCAAAGGATACAATGCCCAGTGGAATAAAGCACGACTTCGTTACTTAAAAGTTCATCCACTCTGTGTTGAATGTAAAGTCAAAGGTCGATTAACCAAAGCAACAGTGGTTGACCATATCACACCCCACCGAGGTGACCAAGAACTCTTTTGGAATCAATCAAACTGGCAAGCACTTTGTAAGTCTTGTCATGATAGGAAGACCATGACGACTGACCGATATGTGGAGTATACGTATCGATTTTAGTCTTGGAGTTTCGTTACAATAGTATCCAATTTTTAACCCTTTGGGGGAGGGGGGATGGAATCTCTAAACCCTTGGGAGACTAAGACCGACGCCCCCTCAAACGTGCAATTTCGCAAAATTCGCAAGCGGGTACATTAAAATCGCTTCATTTTGACGTTCCTTCCCACCGTTATCACGTTTCTAATGTGGGGATGTAGCGTTCCCAAGTATGTCATTTTGGTAATAAAATAGTGAAAAAGGCTAGAAACAATGTAGAAAATAGTTGTTTTTAGTCCTTTTTTGCTGGAAAGGAAAACAAATGGACGAAAGTCAACGCAAACAAATCTGGAAAATGCGAGCAGAAGGTCTTGGCTATGGCTTAATCGGTAAGGCTACAGGACTGTCTAGAGATTCTGTTAAAAAATACTGTAAACGAAATCCAGCATTGCTTGGTCATGGAGCGGCGACAAAGCAAATGGCAAAAGCCGACCAGAATGACGGACTCCGTTGCCCACAGTGTTATCAAACACTTAAAATTCATAAAATAGGAAGACCAAAGAAGTTCTGTTCGGATAAATGTCGTAAAGTCTGGTGGGCCACTCATTCTGACGAACACGACAAATCAAAAACTGCATATGAAGATTTGACTTGCCAGCAATGTGGCAGGTCATTTTTATCTTATGCCAATCCAAATAGGAAATTTTGTAGCCATTCGTGTTACATTCAATCACGCTTTTATAAAGGAGAAACCAATGACAAGCCAACCAACAATGGAAATTAGAGAAATTCGATTGTCTGAATTACACCCAGCCTCCTACAATCCTCGAAAAAAACTTAAAAAGGGTGATAAGGAGTATGAAAAGATTAAGCAAAGTCTACTCAAGTTTGGCTACGTTGACCCCATCATCGTCAATAAAGACTTGACGGTAATTGGTGGCCATCAACGATTAACTGTATTGAAGGACTTAGACTATGAAACCGCCAAATGTGTCATTGTCGATTTATCCAAAGAAGATGAAAAGGCACTGAACATTGCCCTTAACAAAATCACCGGTCAATGGGACGACCAACTTTTGGCGGACTTGCTTTTGGATTTACAGGAATCGGATTTCAATCTCGACCTGACTGGTTTTGAACCACCAGAAATTGACGATATCCTGTCGAATGTTCATGATAAAGACCTATCAGATGATGACTTTGATGTTGAAGAGGAATTGAAGAAACCAACCTTTTCAAAACGAGGGGACATTTGGCAACTTGGTAAGCATCGAGTGATTTGTGGAGACTCTACGAAAGCTGAAACTTATGACCAACTTTTAGGTGATAAAAAGGCAAATTTGGTTGTGACAGACCCTCCCTATAATGTTGATGTAGAAGAAACAGCTGGAAAGATTCTCAATGACAATATGCCTGATAGTGACTTTTACCAGTTTCTTTTTGATATGTTCACTCAAGTAGAAAAACATATGGAGTCTGATGGTTCAATCTATGTATTCCATGCGGATACAGAAGGACTGAACTTCCGAAAGGCATTTAAAGAGGCGGGATTCTACCTCAGTGGGTGTTGCATTTGGAAGAAGAACTCCTTAGTTCTTGGACGTAGTCCCTATCAGTGGCAACATGAACCATGTCAGCCAGCAGGTACGATTGTTCAAACTATAAATGGTCCCGTTCCAATAGAAGACTTAAAGGATGGTGATAGGGTCATTAGTTACAATTCCTATTCAGGAACAATTCTGGGGATGCGTAATGGTGGCTATGAGATAAAAACAGCTTCTCGATATTATAATGGCACCTTATACGGTATAAAAATTGGAAATAAAATAACGTGGGCTACGGATAACCATCAGTTTTCGGTTCGTTTTAATGAATCAACAAAAAACAATTATTGTACCTATCTTATGCGTAAAGGAGACCGTTGGCGTGTAGGGATTACTGAACTCTATAACTCGAGGGGATTTGGTTTGAAAACGAGACTTCGTGGAGAGAAAGGTGAAGAGGCTTGGGTCATTGATGTATTTGATGATAAAGTAACAGCCCAGTGCCACGAACAGTTATTAGCCCTCAAGTACGGTATTCCTTATACTCATTGGGAAATGGATAGAGGACTTCCAAAGAAAGAAACTCAACGCACATCTCATCATGTCGATATGATTTATGATAACTTGGATAGCCAAATTCAATTAGATAATGCTAGACGTTTGCTTGTTGACTATGGTCGAAATATCAAATACCCACTCATTCACAAAGGAAATGGACATGAGGCATTTAGTAAACGAGTAACTGCTCGCATCAATGCTTGTAATCTGATCCCTCAAATTATGCAAGTTCCAATTCCAAAAACTTATGAAAAGGAAACGAGAGAAAATTTTTACTGGGGCGTAATTGATGAGGTTCTTACAAAAGGATTCAGTGGACCTGTTTATTCTCTTGCTGTTGAAAAATATGAACATTATATTGCAGATGGAATTGTTACTCATAACTGTCTTTATGGCTGGAAACAAAAGGGAAAACATCAATGGTTCAGTGACCGTAAACAAACAACCATTTGGGAATATGACCGTCCAAAATCTAGTAAAGACCACCCAACGATGAAACCAATTCCGCTCATGGCCTATCCTATTCAAAATTCATCGATGCGAGGAACGCTTGTCCTAGATCCATTTCTTGGTTCTGGTTCAACCCTAATGGCTGCAGACCAAACTGGAAGGGTTTGTTACGGCATTGAGTTGGATGAGAAGTTTGTGGATGTCATTGTCAAACGTTTTATAGAGTCAACAGGAAATGACAACGTGACGGTATTGCGTGATGGCCAGACTTTGACCTTTGATGAAGCCTATTCAATGATGGAGGAGACGGTATGACCTTAACTTTTCTTGATTTCTTTGCAGGAGTGGGTGGTTTTCGTCGTGGTTTGGAATTAGCTGGTTTCAAATGTATCGGTTACTGTGAAAAGGATAAATTTGCAAGAAAATCTTACGAAGCAATGTACGACACGAAAGGAGAATGGTTTCATGACGACATCACAAGCATTGACCAAACACAACTTCCAAAAGCAGATCTCTGGTGTGCGGGAAGCCCTTGTCAAAATGTGTCTATCGCAGGAAAGCGAGCAGGCCTATACGGTGAGCGAAGTGGACTCTTTTTTACATTTGTTGACATCATCCAAAGCCAAGAGGAAGAAGATAAACCCGAGTGGATACTCCTTGAAAATGTTAAGGGACTTTTATCAAGTGGCGGGGGACGAGATTATCTCGACTATCTCTCTATCCTGGATGAAGCAGGGTACGACCTTGAGTGGCAAGTGTTCAATTCAAAAGACTACGGAGTTCCCCAAAATCGAGAACGCATCTACACTATCGGACATCTTAGAAGTAGAGGTCGACGAAAAGTACTACCTATCAGCGGAGAAAGCGGTAGCCATCTTAAGCAACTTGTAGGTGGTATGCAAAGCTATCGTGTCTACGACCCTAGTGGAATTGCCACAACCCTTGTTGGTGCGGGTGGTGGACTGGGAGCTAAGACTGGTCTTTATTTGATTGACCAATCTTTGACAGAACCAAAGTTGACAGATGAGGCACGTTGTATCACTGCACGATATACTGCTGGAGCTACAAAGCGGACGGCTATGAATTCTGGAGTACTCGAAATTCAACCTATTCTGACACCCAATCGAATCAATAAGCGTCAAAATGGACGTAGGCTCAAGGAACAGGATGAGCCAATGTTCACATTGACCTCTCAAGACCGCCATGGCGTTCTTGAAGGTATCAAGGTCAGAAATGGTACAAAGCAAGGTTATCAAGTTGCTGAGGTAGGTGATTCAGTGGATTTATCTTATCCCAACTCTCCAACGAGACGAGCAAGAGTTGGGAAAGGAATCGCCCATAACCTATCCTGCGGTGGTCAAATGGGTGCTGTGGTTTGGAATGATCGAGTGGTGAAAATTAGACGTTTAACCCCTCGAGAATGTTTTCGACTACAAGGTTTTTCGGATGATTTATTCGAGAAAGCTCAGTCGGTGAACTCGGATGCTCAGCTATATAAACAAGCTGGAAATGGTGTTACGGTAACAGTTGTCTATGCCATTGGATGTGCCATTCTAGCAAGCGAAGAATTATCGAAAATATCATCAAAATAATCGAGAAATGACTGGATATAAGTCTCCTTTAGAGTTAATATGTACGCAACAAAAGAAGAGGAGAACAAAACCATGACAACAACACTTGAAAAACTCTATGAAACCTACCCAACAACTGCAAGTATCATTCCTTACAAGGAATGGGTTATCGTTGCATCCAAAGGAAACAAAGAAACAGTAGTTGAGATTTACGAAATCGTTGATAGCCTTGAAGAATTTGAATTATTTGAATGCCGACTTAATCGCATATACAAGGAATCAATAATTGTTACGGATCTTGGTCACGCTGTCAAGTGGGTATTCGATATGTTTGGAGAATAATATGGACACAAAAATTTTCAATAACCTAAAGACAATCTATCCGGTTGGTACAAAGGTTAGATTAGTAAAAATGGATGATCCACATCCAGTTCCTAAAGGAACACTTGGTACAGTTATTGGAGTGGATGACATTGGCTCACTCTTAGTTAAGTGGGAAAATGGCAGTTGTCTGAATGTTTTATATGGAATAGATATCGTGGAAAAGGTAAAGTAAGATGTGGGAAATAATGACTCGAACGGTTGGTGATAGGCATTACGTTTGTGAATTTCTCCGTGAAGATACAACAGACCCGAGAAATATAGACGGTGCTTGGATTAGAATTCTGACAATAAAACGTGATGGTGAATATATCTACCAATATAGATATGGGAATGAAATAGATAACATGGACGATATTGATAGAACAGTTTGTCAGGCAGTTCTTGATAACTTTAATGAACTTTAAGAATGAACTCGAATTGAGTTCTTTTTTCTTACTCTAAAGGAGGTGAGATTGTGGCAATCAGGGGGCGAAAACCAAAGCCAACGAATATGAAAATACTTGAGGGAAATCCTGGTAAGCGACCACTTCCTACGAATGAAGTCAAACCCAAACAAAAAGCCCCACGTTGCCCACAGTGGCTTGAAGATGATGCAAAGAAGGAGTGGAAACGGATGGGAAAAATTCTCGAACAAATGGGAATTTTAACCGAAATGGACATGACTGCATTTGCAGGATATTGTCAAGCTTACGCACGCTGGAAAGAGGCGGAAGAGTTTCTTACCAAGCATGGCTCCATTATCAAAACCCCGAATGGTTATCTGCAACAAGTCCCTCAAGTCTCTATCAGCCAGACTAACCTCAAAATCATGCTTAAATTCTGTGAACAGTTTGGTTTAACACCATCAGCACGTAACCGTTTAGCGACTATGGATTCGGAAGTTGGTACTGGTGATGAAATGGAAGATTTATTAGGAGGAATTTTATGAGCTATCATTATGAACCAAGTCCATTCATGCTTCCAACCTCACACTATGATAAGGTAAAGGCTGATAGGGCAGTAACATTTATCAATAACCTCTCCCATACCAAAGGTAAGTGGGCAGGAAAGCGATTTGATTTGTTGCCGTGGCAGGAACAGATTGTCCGTGACCTATTTGGGATTGTGAAAGAAGATGGTAACCGTCAGTTCTTAACAGCCTATATAGAAATTCCAAAGAAGAATGGTAAGTCTGAGCTAGCAGCGGCTATCGCTCTTTATCTACTTTATGCGGATAATGAAGCCAGTGCAGAAGTTTATGGTGCGGCTTGTGACCGAAACCAAGCGTCAATCGTATTTGACGTAGCCAAGCAGATGGTGCAGATGAGTCGCCCCTTGGAAAAGCGTTCTAAGATAATGGGTGCTACCAAGCGTATTGTAAATTATTCTAACGCTGGGTTTTACCAAGTTCTTTCAGCAGAGACTGGGACAAAGCATGGACTAAACGTATCTGGCTTGGTCTTTGATGAAATCCACGCTCAGCCTAATCGCCATTTGTATGATGTATTGACCAAAGGGTCAGGAGATGCAAGGGAACAACCCCTCTTTTTTATTATCACGACAGCTGGAACGGATAGGAACTCCATCTGTTATGAATTGCATACTAAAGCATTGGATATTTTGAATGGTAGAAAGAAGGACACGTCATTCTATCCTGTGGTTTATGGATTATCCGATGAAGATGATTGGAATGATGAAGCAAACTGGAGAAGAGCCAACCCTTCACTAGGGCATACAATTGGGATTGACCGTGTTAGAGAAGCCTACCAACAGGCACTTGACAATCCTGCGGAAGAAAATGTCTTTAAGCAGCTCCGTCTAAATATGTGGACAAGCTCAAGCGTTGCTTGGATTCCTGAACATGTCTATGCCAAGGGAAATGTTCCTATTCAATATGAAAGTCTCAAGGGTCGTAGTTGCTATGCAGGGCTAGACCTGTCTAGTACGTCCGATATAACAGCTTTTGTCTTGGTATTTCCTCCTAGATTTGAAGAGGAAAATTATATCGTTCTGCCATTTTTCTGGCTCCCTAAGGATACACTGGAACTGAGATGTCGACGTGACCATGTTTTATATGATGTTTGGGAGCGTCAGGGCTACATCAAAACTACGGAGGGGAATGTCGTTCACTATGGTTTCATCGAAAAGTTTATTGAAGAATTATCGGAAATTTATCATATCAAGGAGATAGCCTATGACCGTTGGAATGCGACACAAATGGTTCAGAATCTAGAAGGTATGGGCTTGACCATGGTGCCTTTCGGTCAGGGATACAAGGATATGAGTCCACCATCAAAGGAACTTTATAAACTTATGATGGAAGGTAAGATTCAACATGGTGGGCATCCAGTTCTGAAATGGATGGGACAAAACGTAGTCATGAGACAAGATCCTGCTGGTAATATCAAGCCTGATAAGGAAAAGTCGGTTGAGAAGATTGACGGCATTGTAGCACTCATAATGGGACTGGACCGTTGTATTCGTCATCAAATCGATGAAGGAAGTGTGTATGATGAACGTGGAATATTGAGTTTTTAGCTAAAAATTTATTCAAAAATAATGCATAAATGACTGGATAATACTTCTCTTTAGAGTTAATATGTACACAACAAAAGAAGAGGAGAACAAGACGATGGCAACAAAAGCACGGATTGGATTATTGACTAAAAACCATACAGCACAAACAATCGAGGTAGCGTATGAAGGTTATCCAGAATACACTGGGGAACTTCTAAAGAAACACTTTACATCAAGCAAAGAAATTCGTGCATTACTTCAGAAAGGTGACATCATTCAGCTTGAAGATAGTCTTGATAAGATAGAACACGATGACTTACAGGGGAATGCCCATCAACATCGTTTCATCGGTAGCCTTAGCCAATTGGCAGAGGATACCTTGGCAGATTACATTTATCTTTTTCAAGAAAGTGATAGAACATGGTATCTTCTTGAAGAAGGGGAGATGAAAACCATCTAAGAATAAACGAAAAGCACTTCAATTGAGGTGCTTTTTTCGTACTCAAAAGGGGGAACTATGGGACTACTAGATTTTCTGGGACGTAAGCGTTCTAGAGATAAACCACGAAATAGTTATGAAGGTCAGGACTTCTCATATCTGTTTGGAAGAACGACCAGTGGGGAGAATGTGGATGAGTTTAAAGCTATGCAGACGACAGCTGTCTATGCTTGTGTCCGCATCTTAGCTGAAGCAGTAGCTTCACTACCCATTCATGTTTATGAGAGAACGGCAACTGGAAAGGAGAAAAAGGTGGATCATCCCCTTTATTTTCTTTTGCATGATGAACCTAACCCTGAGATGTCATCCTTTGTCTTTAGAGAAACCTTGATGACCCATCTATTGATATGGGGCAACGCCTATGTCCAAATTATCCGAGATAGGAGTGGACAAGTTATCAGTCTTTACCCACTCTTACCAGATAAGATGTCTGTTCATCGTGACGAGAGCGGAAAGCTCTATTACAAATACAAGCGTCAGTCAGAAGAAAATCCAAACTTTAAGGAAAAGGGTGATGCTATCTTGAGAGCAGAAGATGTTCTCCACGTTCCTGGTCTGGGTTTTGATGGCTTGATAGGTTATTCTCCAATTGCCCTTGCTAAAAATGCTATTGGTATGACATTGGCTACGGAAAACTATGGGGCATCATTCTTTAAAAATGGTGCAAATCCAGGTGGTGTTTTGGAACACCCAGGTATTCTCAAGGATCCCAAACGAGTGAGAGATTCATGGAATGCAGTCTATAATGGGGTAACCAATGCCCATAAAGTGGCAGTTCTTGAGGAAGGGATGAAATACACTCAAGTAGGCATTCCACCTGAAGAAGCCCAGTTTCTTCAGACTAGAAAATTCCAAATCAATGAAATTGCAAGACTCTACCGCATTCCACCTCATATGGTTGGTGACTTGGAGAAATCTTCATTTTCAAACATTGAGCAACAATCTCTAGAATTTGTTAAATATACCTTAGACCCTTGGGTGGTTCGTCTCGAACAGGCTTTCAAGAGGTCTCTTTTTTTACCTGAAGAAAAGAAAACCTACTTTGTGAAGTTCAATGTAGATGGTCTTCTTCGTGGTGATTATCAGAGTCGAATGAATGGCTATGCGATTGGGAGACAAAATGGCTGGCTATCGACGAATGATATTCGTGAACTTGAGGACTTGAATCTCCTTTCAGATGAGGAAGGAGGCAATCTCTACTTGATAAATGGAAACATGACGAAACTGAAGGATGCGGGTGGCTTTATGAAACAAGCACCGTTAGAACAAGAAACTCAATCTGAGGAGGATATAGATGCATAAGTTTTGGAATTTTACAGAAGATGATAGTGGTCGAACACTTCGTATAGAAGGACAGATTGCTGATGAGACTTGGTTTGGCGATGAAGTCACACCACAAGTATTTAAAAATGATTTACATGCAGGAAACGGAGACATCACCCTCTGGATTAATAGTCCAGGGGGTGATGTTTTTGCGGCTGCTCAAATCTATAACATGCTGATGGATTACAAAGGTGATGTCCATGTAGTGATTGATGGATTAGCCGCAAGTGCTGCTAGTGTCATTGCCATGGCAGGTACAACAGTTTCAATGAGTCCAGTTGCCATGATGATGATTCACAATCCTTGGACAGTCGCACAAGGTGAAGCCAAGGACATGCAGAAGGTCATTGAAATGTTGGGAGAGATTAAGGAATCCATCATCAATGCCTATGAACTAAGAACAGGACTTTCAAGAACCAAGCTATCTCACCTCATGGACTCAGAGTCTTGGTTCAATGCCAAAAAGGCTGTTGAACTAGGCTTTGCGGACAAGATTCTCTTTGACAAACAAGAGGATCAGGGACTGGAGACTAAGAGCTATTCCTTCAGTCGAACCGCCGCCCAACAAGATTTACTTGTAAAAATGCAGGCGAAACTTGAGGTCCAACAACCAAAGAAAACAATCCCTCTCAATCAGTTGGAAAAACGATTGAATTTGCTCAAATAACGAAAGGAATATGAACTGATGTCTAAATTACTTGAATTGAAAGAAAAACGTAACCAAGCTTGGCAACAAGCAAAAACCTTCCTTGATTCTGTTCGCTCAGAAGATGGACTGGTGTCAGAGGAAGATTCCAAACGCTATGATGATATGGAAGCAAAAATCAACCTCTACAATCAAGAGATTGCTCGGTTGGAACGACAAGAAAAGATTGACCTTGAACTTTCTCAACCAGCCTCACAGGCTCTAATTAGTCAGCCCACTACAGTTTTGAATGACAAGACTACTGAAGAGGAAAAGCAAGGTGTGGCTTCAGATAGCTATGCCAAGACATTTTGGACAAGTGTCCGTAAGCGTCACTTTTTTGATGTCAAGGATGTCCTTCGAGTTGGGGAGGATACCGAAGGTGGTCATCTTGTTCCTGATGAGTATGAGAAGAAACTGGTTCAAGGATTACAAGAAGAGAATTTCTTCCGTAGCCTTGCGACTGTCATCAAAACCTCTAGTGGTGAGCGTAAGATTCCTGTTGTGACAGGACATGGCTCAGCATCATGGATGGATGAAAATGGCCTTTATCCTGAAACAGAAGAAACCTTTGGTCAGGTGACACTAGACTCTCATAAGATTGGGACTGCCATTCGTATTTCAGAAGAGTTGCTTAACGATTCAGTCTTTGACCTTGAGTCCTATATGACAGCTGAATTTGCTCGTCGAATTGGAACGGAAGAAGAAAAGGCATTCTTGATTGGTGATGGCTCTAAGAAACCAACTGGTATCTTTACTCAGGCAGATGTAACTGGTCCAACAACTGCTACAAAGGATATTACCTTTGACGATATGATTGAACTGTATCATTCTCTACCAGCACCGTATCGTAAGAACGCTGTTTGGATTTTACATGATACAACTGTCAAAGCTATCCGTAAACTCAAGGACAACAACGGTAATTACATTTGGCAGCCATCCACTCAAGCTGGACAACCAGATTTGATTCTAAATCGACCATATTATACATCGACATTTGCCCCACTACCTGAAGCAGGAAACAAAGCCATTGCATTTGGCGATTTTTCTTATTATTGGATTGCGGATCGTCAGGGTCGTACCTTCAAACGTCTGAATGAACTCTATGCCAATAATGGACAGATTGGATTTCTTGCTTCACAACGTGTGGATGGTAAGTTAGTCCTACCTGAAGCCGTTAAGACTTTAACTGTGAAGGCCAAGTAATGATGGTCAGTTTAGTAGAAGCAAAACAGTATCTCAAAGTGGAACACGATGATGAGGATGGACTGATTGAGCAATTGCTTGAAACCAGTCAGCAACTCTGTGAAGATATTTTGCGACAATCAATTTATTCAGGAGTTCTAAAGACGGCAATCCTATACGGGGTTGCCTATCTTTATGAACATAGAGAAGATGCAAATCATAAGGAGTTGAAGGAGACTCTCTATCATTTGCTGCTGGCTGAACGAAAGGATGTGTTCTGATGAAGATTGCACCCTTGAGAGAACGCTTGTCGTTTCATGTTCGACAGATTGTTCAAGATGAGATTGGCAATGAAACTTCGACATGGATACCTTTATTTGACCGGTGGTGCTCTTGTCGTCCTCTCACCTTGACCGAAAGGGATGGGAGTGTGACGAAACTGGAACAAGAGAAAGTCCAGTTCACCCTCAGGTATGAAAAGGCAATTCTTGGACTTCATTCTTTAACGACTCACATTCAATTTCGTGGTCAAACCTATGAGATTGAGTCTATTGATGGAGATACAGTGCCAAGGCAACTGATTTACATCGTCGCCATTAGGGAGGAGAGTTATGACTAGAATTGAACTAGATGCACTTGAAACTGCCATCGCAAATGAGCTAGCTGAGTATGTAAAGGATACCGCAGAGGTGATGCGTGAAGTTGTAGAGGAAGTCACAGATGAATCCATTGAAACCTTGAAAGCAACGTCACCGAGAAAGAGTGGATCCTATGCCAAAGGGTGGAAGAGTAAAGCAACGATTGATACCAGTACAGGTTTAACCAAAACCATTCATAATCGAACGCCAGGCCTGACGCATCTATTAGAAAATGGTCATGCCAAAAGCTCTGGTGGGCGAGTTGAGGGAATCAAGCATATCGCTCCCGTTGAGAAACAAGCGATACAATCCTTAGAAGAAAAGCTGAGAAAGCGAGTGTGATATGACATGTTACTGAGTGAAATGTACTCCATTCTCAAAGAATTACAGATCCCAGTCGCCTACCATCATTTTGAAGAAGGTAGTCGTCCAAGACCACCGTATCTAGTTTATTTGGTAACTGATTCAGATAATCATGGTGCAGACAATTGGACCTATCATAGGCAGAATAACCTGCAAGTGGAACTCTATACCACTAAGAAAGATTTAGCAACTGAACAAAAGGTGGAGTCATTATTTGACAGCCACCTTATTTATTTTGAAAAAGTAGAGACCTATATCTCATCTGAGAAACTCTATCAAATAACCTATTACATCACTTTACATGGAGGATAATATGGCTGAAAAGAATAAGGTCACCTTTGGACTACAAGATGTCCATTGGGCAGAAGTTACAAGCGAAGGTTCTGATGGTACGTTAACATACGGCAATGTAGAACGACTTCGTGGTGCTGCAGAATTAACCCTTGAACCAACAGGAGACAAGGGTTCATATAAGGCAGACAATATCAATTTTTATACAACGGAGTCAAACGATGGTTATGAAGGAACACTAAAAGTTGCTCTTCTAACGCAGGAATTTTTGACACGAGTCCTCGGAGAACAGTTGGATGCGACGACAAATACCATCTCAGAAATCGCAAATAGCGAAAAGAAAAATTTTGCGTTAATGTTCCGTTTTGAAGGGGATAAAAAAGAATCATTACACGTTTTGTATTATTGTTACGCATCTCGTCCGACTGTTGGTTCAAAAACCAAGTCAGGTTCGGATATCAATGAGGTAGAGTTGACCTTTACTGCCAGTCCTCGCCCTCTTGATAAGGTTGTACGTCGACGAACAACGGAGGAAACGAGTGATGAGATTCGTCAAAACTGGTTCAAGGCAGTTTTTGAACCTCGTAAGTAAGGAGTAGGCCATGAGAGAAAGTATTACCATAGCAGGCACAACCTACGAGTTAGCAACCAATGCCTATACCCCAATCGCTTATAAAGAGCAGTTTGGTAAGGACTATTTTCAGGATCTCTTTTCTATGGTCAATAGTCAAGCTATCTTGGATAAGCTAGACCAGCTGGAGGAAGGGGAAGAACTCAAGGCAAGTCAGGTTGATGTGTCTATCTTATCTGATTTCGATATGACATTTTTCCATCGTCTTTTTTGGGTTTTTGCCAAATCTGCCAATCCTCGTGTGAAGCCTTTTGTGGATTTCTTCATGGAATTGGAGGAATTTCCAGTTCAGGAAGTAGCCCCTGTCTTGATGAATATGTTGAACCAAGGGATGTCAACCAGAAAAAAGCAGATGAAACAGAAACAGCGAGTGAAGAAATCTTCACAGTAGAGAGTTATTTCTCCTGTTGTAAGGAGACTGGTCTGACCATTGACGATTTAAAACATATCTCTATTGGGATGGCACTTGACTACCAAACGGACTATGTGGAGATGCGTACTCGAGAAACTTCTCAAACACGACGAGCAACTCAGGCTGATTTTGATAATTTCTGATGGTAGAAAGGAGGGATTATGGCTGGAAACATAAAGGGAATTACGATTGAAATTGGTGGCGATACCCAACCCTTACAAGATGCACTTAAGGGTGTAAACAAACAAGCATCTGAAGCTACCAAAGAATTAAGACAGATTGATAAGGCTCTCAAGTTTGATACAGGCAATGTCACCCTCCTTACTCAAAAGCAGGAAGTATTAGCTAAACAAGTTGAAACAACTCGAGAAAAGCTAGCAACATTAAGGCAAGCACAGGATCAGGTTGAGGCTCAGTTTAAGGCTGGGGATATTGGGGCAGACCAGTACCGTGCCTTTCAACGTGAGGTGGAAACTACTCAAAGACTGCTGACGTCCTATGAAACTAAGTTAGCTGATGTGTCATCAACACTTGAGAATCACGGTCGAGCCAGTAGTTCAGTGGCTCAACAATTAGATAAACTCCAAGTGGAGCAGGGGCAGTTAGCAAGTGAGATGAACAAGGTCACGTCTCAATTTGAGTTACAAGAAAGTGCTTTGTCATCCAATAGTTCCGAAGCAGAACGCAATGCCATAGCCCAACAAAAGATTGGAGCACAGTCAGAAATTGTTTCTAAACAAATTTCCAATCTCGAAAAGCAACTAGCCTTGACAAAGAGTGAATATGGTGAGAATTCCATTGAAGCCAATAAGATGGAAGCTGAGTTGAACCAAGCAAAGACCGCTCTCAATAACCTGAACAACGAGATGGATGAGACCAAATCCTCTGCCGATGGTGCTCAAGATGGCATGAAAGCCATGTCTGACACCATTCGGGCTGAGGCACTTCAAGCGACCAGTGAGAAGCTAGCAGATATCTCTCAGAAAATCTTCGAAGTCGGAACAGAGTCCATGTCTGCGGCAGCTCAACTTCAAGCCAGCAATGCCCAATTCTCTACCGTCTTTGGGGATATGGAGAATGCTGCTAAGGATGCCCTCAATAAGATTGGGGAAGAGATGGACATTGTTCCAGAGCGTCTTCAAGGCTCCTTCACTCAGATGGCTTCCTTTGCCAAAACCTCTGGGATGGATACGGCTCAGGCTTTGGATCTGACCACTCGTGCCACCAGAGCAGCGGCTGATGGGGCAGCATTTTACGACAAATCCATCGAAGAAGTCACCGAAAACCTACAGTCCTTCCTCAAAGGAAACTATGAAAATGACGCAGCTCTAGGTATTTCTGCGACAGAAACCACTCGTAATGCAGCTGCGAACAAGCTCTATGGAAAGTCCTTCAATGAACTATCAGAAGCTCAGAAGCAGTTAACCCTTCTCCAAATGGTAGAGGACGGCAATGAACTCTCTGGAGCCTTGGGACAAGCTGCAAGGGAATCAGACGGACTGGAAAACGTTCTGGGTAACTTAAGACAGTCTGGAACTAATGCTCTAGCAGCAATCGGTCAACCGATTCTGGAGATCCTTATTCCAGTCTTCCAAAGTTTGGCAGACATTATTAGTCAACTAGCGACTTGGTTTACCAACTTATCCAGTCCCATCAAGGAAGTCGTCATTATCTTCACAGGTATTTTAGCCGTGGTAGGTATGTTACTTCCTATTTTCTTGGGCTTACAGGTTGCGGCAGCCGCTATGGGGACAACCGTTGTTGGAATGATAACGGCATTTTTGCCGATTGTGGGGATTATAGTTGGTATTGTAGCTGCCATTACCTTACTGATTGTTGGGTTAAAAGAACTCTGGACGAATCACGAAGGCTTTCGAACGGCCGTGACGGAAATCTGGAATAGTATCTATGCCTTTCTGTCCATGATCATCCAGCAGATTTCTAGTTTTGTTATGTCCATCTGGGGAACGCTAACCACATGGTGGACTGAAAACCAGCAATTGATTCTAAATGCTGCAACCACGGTATGGAATGCCATCACTACGGTTATTCAAACGGTGATGACTATTCTTGGACCGCTCATCCAAGCAAGTTGGGAGAATATCAAACTCATCATCACAGCCGCTTGGGAGATGATAAAGATTGTTGTCGAGACTGCTATCAATGTGGTACTTGGTATCATCAAGGCAGTCATGCAGGTTATCACTGGTGATTGGACTGGCGCTTGGGAAACCATCAAACAGGTCTTGTCGATAGCATGGGAGGGCATCAAGTCCCTTATTTCCTTAGCCCTCAATTTCATCACCCAGTACATCTCAACTGCTTGGACAGGTATCAAGAATACCATCTCAAATTTACTGACAGCTATCAGTTCAGTCGTTTCATCCATTTGGTCAGCAATCCAATCAACCATATCTAATATCTTATCCAATATTGGAGTCACGGTATCCAATATTTGGAACGGTATCCGAAACACGGTCTCTAGTGTCTTGAATGGCATTTCAAGCACGGTGTCATCCGTTTGGAATGGTGTCAAGAATACCATTTCCAATGCCATCAATGGGGCAAAAGATGCCGTGAGTAATGCCATCAATGCCATTAAAAATCTCTTTAACTTCCAAATCAGATGGCCACATATTCCTCTTCCTCATTTTCGAGTGTCAGGTTCAGCCAATCCACTCGATTGGTTGAAGGGTGGAATCCCAAGAATCTCCATTGATTGGTATGCCAAAGGAGGAATTTTAACCAAACCAACCGCATTTGGTGTAAACGGTAATAGCCTAATGGTAGGTGGTGAGGCTGGAAAAGAAGCAGTCTTGCCTTTGAATGAACAAACGTTAGGCGCAATTGGTCGAGGAATCGCAAAGACCATGACAAGCAATCTACCAACCATTCACATCACTATTACAGGTAACACAGTAAGAGAAGAGACTGACCTTCACCGACTTGCGGAGATGGTTGGAGAGAAACTCGTTTATGAATTACAACGTCAGCAAGGATTGAGAGGAGTGAAACCATGATTAGACATAATGCATTAACCATTGGTGGAGTGTCCACGAGTTCTTTTCCTTTTAAGGTAATCGTGGAAGATAGTCCTTCAATCACAGTAAGTGAAAGTAAGACGCAATTGATAGAACACCAAGGCCTGTCAGGAGCGGTTCTTCAAACCAATCCTCGCAGAAGTGTCATGGAACTGAGCTACACCCTCTATCTTGTAAAACCTAGTGAAGAACAGTTATTATCCTTTTTGAAGCTATTTTTGAAAGAAGGATTTTGGCTTGAGAACGCTAGTTTCAAGACCATACGCTTTTGGTGTTACAAGGTACACCATACTCCAGTTCAAAAGGATAAGCTGGGGGTGTATGAGTTTAAGGTTACATTTTCTTGTCACCCAACCAAGTGGTTCAAAACGACGACCTCGCAGGTGTTTAGGACTAGTGGTACTTTGAGAAGTCAAGGTTCAGCCATTGCTTTTCCGAAGATTACCATAAGTGGCAACTCGACTAGTGAAACTAGCTTTACGATTGGGGATGATGTCATCCGCTTGGAGCGATTACAAGAAACACTCATTATGGATAATAATCCTAGTCAGCCAAGTTTTAAGACACAAAGAGGTCAGCCTGTAAAATGGTCTGGCGATTTTATTTCCATTGATGCGGCCAGAAATGACTCGGTTGGAGTTGTCTTAGGTGCTGGCATTACATCATTAACAATAGAAATGAATTGGGGGTGGGCTTAGTGCTATCTTTATTAGACAAAACCGTTCGAACGGCAAAATGGCATGGAAAACCACTTCCTGAAACCATTAAGGCAAGTGTCAAGGAAACCTTGAATGGGGATTTTGTTTTGACCTTTACCTATCCAATTACGGATAGTGGTTTGTATCGTGAGGTTAAAGAGGATTATTTGGTTCGAAGTCCAGTACCAGTATTAGGACACCAGTTGTTTCGAATCAAGAAAATTATTGAAGGTGATTCAACTCTAGAAGTGACAGCTTATCATATTTCAGATGATGTCATGACTAGAATTGTTTCTCCTTTTTCTTGTGAACAAGTTGCCTGTGCAACAGCTCTCTCTTCTCTAGTCATGGCGAGCAAGTCTCCACTGGGAGATTTTTCTTTTACAAGTGATATTGTCAAGAACAGAACCTATACAACAGACAAGGAACAGACGCTTTACTCCACACTACTGGATGGTAAACACTCTATCCTTGGAACTTGGGAGGGAGAATTGGTTCGAGATAACCTTGCCCTAACTATAAAGGGTGAGCGAGGACAAGACCGTGGAGTTGTTATCTCTACTCACTACAATTTGAAAAAGTATCAACGAACCAAAGAAAGTTCACAGGTTATCACTCGTATCCATGCCACTTCAAGTTTCAAACAAGAGGGGGAGGATAGGGAGACTGTACTTCAAGTCACTGTAGATAGTCCGTTGATTAACTTCTATCCTTTCATCAATGAAGTGACCTATACAAATAATAGCGTCAGAACTCGTCAAGAGTTAATAGAGTGGGCTAGTAGCAAGTTTCGCTTAGAGGGAATTGATAAACCAAAAGATGCCATCATCATTGAGGCATTTGAATTAGATGGTCAAACAGTTCATCTAGGCGATACAGTGACTTTAAAAAGCAAGCTACACGGGATTGATGTGAGGAAGAAAGCCATCGCCTATGATTATGATCCTCTAGCTAAGAATTACCGCTCTATCACGTTTGATGATAAGGCAAGTATCGGAACAGGTAAAACTGGCGGAAGCTTGACTACCCTAGCAAATAATCTCCTTGAAGGGAATAAGCGGAGTGAGGATGTTGCCGTTGAAATTGCCATTGAGAATGCCAACAGAGCCTTTGATGCAGAATTTGAGAAACGTCAAGTAGCCATTGATAACGCTATCGAACAGGCTCAAAGTCATGGTGAGGTCTATGCGGATCGATTAAAGGCTAGCATTGATAGTGAGCTTTCTTCTATTCACCAACAGATGCGACAACAGGAAGAGGAGCAGCAACGCACAACTCGTGATTTATTGGCAAAGGCTGGGATTAACACCAACCTAGCTACAGAAGCCAAACAAAAAGCAGAACAGGCTCAAACTGGGGCGACTGAAGCCATCAGGAGGGCAGAACAAGCCAAGCTTGATGCCATTCAAGAAGCTAACCGCTTGACTGTAACGGAGCGTAGTCAGATAGAGTCCAAAATTGCGACAGCAAAATCACAAGCTATCTCTGAAGCTAGTCGATTGGTTGATGTAGCAAAATCACTGTTGAGTGGACAGTTGGCAACTGTCAGTACCAATCTCTCGCAAACCAAGGAGGAAATAAAACTTCTTGCGAGTAAGCAACTTGTAGATAGTCTGACTGGTCGAGTATCTGGTGCAGAATCCATGATTCAAGTACAAGCAGACCAAATTTCTCAGCGTGTTAAAACCAGTGATTTTAACCAAGCGAAACAGAGAATCGAAACTGCCGAGTCGTCTATTACGCAATTGGGGAATCGGATAACGACTGAGATTCGAGAGACCATAGCTAAGATTCCAGTTGATTTTGGTGGTCGAAATTACATACTAAAAAGTGATACTTATATTACATCCGGGAGTAAGTTTCTGGATAGTGCTTCGGACTTTATCGACTATGCTCAGGCAGGGAAGTTTGTGACGATCAGCGTTGATATAAAGGGGGAAAATCTGTCGCCTGATGAAAGGGGACAGTCTAGGATAGGCTGCGAGCTACGCTTGACTTTATCCAATGGCAATCCTCTCTATCTAAACTGCTATAAAGTTGTTTCAGCAACCCAACCTCGCGAGCGGATATACCGAACGGTTCGTATTCCTGATGGTGTATCGGTTGTTAGTGTAGCAAAGCTCAATCTTTTTGTGCAAGTCAGAGGAAATGCCTTAGCTGGAAGACCAAAGTTTGAACTTTCTTCTATGCCTACAGACTGGTCACCTGCTCCTGAGGACTTAATCACAGATCTTAGCCAAACCAGAACGCTAATTACTCAGACAGCTGAGGGACAAACTCAACTGTCTACAAAGGTCATTCATACTGAGAATAAAATGATGAATGCTGAAACCCAAATCAGGCAATTGTTGGGTGATGTGGCTAGTAAAGTATCAAAAACGGACTATGACAATCTCAAGAGTACAGTTGAGAATCATACGACAAGTATTAATCAGACGTCCCAGTCCATTTTACTTAAAGCTGACAAGACTTTTGTGGACGGTGTGAAATCTACGGCAGAAACCGCCCTTTCAAAAGCAACTAGCAATGCGACAATGATTAGTCAGACTAAGTCTGAGCTAACTGTTGCCACTGATGCCATCTCACAGAAAGTCGCAAAGACGGATTTTAATAAATTGACTGGTCGAGTAGCAAGTGCAGAATCCACTATACGTACACAGGCTGGGCAAATTGAACAACGACTAACAAGTACACAAGTTGAATCAGCTATTAACTCAAAAGGTTACCAAACCAAGTCACAGGTCGATTCCAATATTACTGGTCGTGGCTATCTAACCAGCAGTTCTCTCCAACCCTATGCGACGACAACTAGTGTGCAGAATTTGGTTAGAACCACCTCTGATAGTTTTACCCAGCGAATCAGTCAAACGGAAAGTAGAATCCCTACCTCAGTTTCGCATCGCAACTTGATAGCTGGTACTTCGGATAGATGGAGTGCTTATCAGACGATAAATGCCAATAGTAACTGGATAGCATCATTAGGAAGAGTGCAATTTGGGGATAGTAGTGGAATTTATGTTGGATCAAAAGTTCATTTATATGTTCATGTCTCAGCGGATGAGATTACCTTTGACCCCGCTGTAACGTCTCGTACTATGAAACTTCAAGGTCCAATCTTGGATAGTCAAAATGCCTGGACATGGACCAACTGGAATTTGTATCACCCTTTCTATAATAAATGGAGCAGCAATCTGACAACGGGTAACAACTATCGCTTGATAAAACTGACCGCCACCGTCACTCAAGAGATGTACCAACACTCTAAAGGATTTGAATTTCAAGTCAGAGTTGATGGGGTTAAAACTGGTAAGTTCCATGTGAGAGCCTTAATGGTATCAACTGGTGATATTTTTCCAGACTACTGGACACCGTCATTAGACGACTTTACGACAGTAACCGCCTTTCATGAAGTGCGGGATACTGTAAGTAGTCATACTCGAACAATTGGAGATCACACCAATCAAATCAGTCAGGTTGTCCAAACGGCTAATGGGATTGTGACACGAGTGGGCAATCTAGAAACAAGTCGAGCGACAACGGCGGCAGTTAATGCCATTCAAACTCAGGTTTCAACACTTGCAGGGGCGTGGTCGGTTCGAAATCTGACCAGTGCAGGAACAGTCCTGAGTCAGCTCAATCTCAATAAGGATGGCACAGTCAAGATTGATGGAAAACTCGTCCAAATTACAGGCACAACCTATATCCAAGATGGAGTAATTGCGAGCGGTAAGATTGCCAGTCTTGATGCAGGAAAGATTACGACAGGTATTATCTCTGCAGCTCGAATTGGAGCAGAAGCAATCACTGCGGATAAGTTAAAGGTTGACCAAGCTTTCTTTACCAAGTTTATGGCAACAGAAGCCTATCTTAAGCAATTATTTGCCAAATCAGCCTTTATAACCCAAGTGCAGTCAGTAACACTATCTGCCAACAACATTTCTGGTGGTATCTTGTCAGCAATCAACGGAGCCATGAAAATCAATCTGTCACTTGGAAACATCAAGTTCTTTACAAACTCTCCATCCATTTCTCGTGAGGTTAGTGGTTATCCTCACCAGTGGGTTTCATTTGAAACAGGTACCTCAAACGGCAAGCCATGTGGTGTAACCATTATCGGTTCCAATCGATGGAACAACTGGAATGCCAATGACGGTGGCTTTGTAGGAATTCGAGCATGGAACGGTACAGATACCGACCAAATTGATGTGGTAGGCGATAAGGTACGTTTAGCTAGTGCTCCATATACCAATCCAGATGGTTGGGAAATAGTAACGTTGCCTAACCGACTGAGTATTGATGCCTTTAAAGCATCTGACCGACCAAGTTCAATTTTGAATATCGGAGATATCCGCATCTATCGAAACGGTACAACCTACGTCAGTTTGAAAGATGTTCTTCATCAATTCAACCACAATTTTAAACACTTAGTAAACATCACAGGTCGAGGTGATGTCATCTTGACATGGGATACGATTAAATAAAGGAGTTCACGGATGAATCTAGAACAAATCAACCAATCACTAAAGCTAACTATTCAGGAGCTTGTCACAAAGCTATCTGATGAAATCACCGCTAAGAACCTCATTGCCATCCAATTGGTGGAAAGGGATGAGGAGCTTAGTCAATTGCGAAAAGAAAAACAGGAATTGACTGAGTTGTTAGAAGTTCAGACAAAACCTGAAGAAGAGAAAGGAGATTAGTTGCTATGGCACTACTCAATATTGACAAAGTAACAGAACCGTTTGATTTGGAGACAGCTCTCGCTTACATGCGTAAGAATGGAGAGTTCATTCGTTGTAAGACAGCAGAGCAGGATTTTTACATGTATCTTGAAGAAGTAAGGCGACCTGCCATTAAAAATGGAAGGCGGCAGTTGGTTACAACAGAAACAGTTTGGGCGTTTAATCAGTGGGGTAGTACCACATTAACTCTGAATCTTTCTGATTTATTTCATGAATGTTTTTATCTGATGCGGTTTGATGAGAACGGTCAACCGGATTGGTCAGACCCTACCATTGTGCAGGAAGGCCCAGTAGAAAGTGAGGTGACCGATGAAGGAACTGTTAACTCTTAATAAGATTTTATTTTCCATGATTGGAGGCTTGATTGGTAGTCTATTTGGAGAGTTGGATGGTATCTTATATGCCCTACTTGTCTTCATTATTATTGACTATCTAACAGGAATTTTTGCGGCAGTTGTAGAGAAACAATTGTCAAGTAGTATCGGTTTTCGTGGCATCTTTAAAAAGATAGCCATTTTATTTTTAGTTTCACTAGGTCATCTGATTGATACTGCAATCATCAAGCAGGGTGGAACAATTCGAACCATGGTCATTTTCTTTTATCTCAGTAATGAGGGGTTAAGTATTCTAGAAAATACCGTTCGAATTGGTTTACCAATACCTGAGAAACTACAAGCAATCTTAAAACAAATCAACGAGAGGTGAGAAGATATGGGAAAACATCTAGTCATTTGTGGTCATGGACAAGGGCGAACAGGCTATGATCCTGGAGCAGTGAATGCCAAACTAGGTATCACAGAAGCAGGAAAGGTTCGAGAATTAGCCAAGTTAATGTCCAAGTACAGTGGACAACAGATTGATTTTATTACCGAACAAAATGTTTACGATTATCGGAGTATTACTAGTATTGGTAAGGGATACGACTCAATTACTGAATTGCACTTCAATGCCTTTAATGGTAGTGCCAAAGGTACAGAAGTCTTGATTCAATCTTCTTTAGAAGCAGACAAGGAAGATATGGCTATCCTATCTCTCCTTTCACGATACTTTCAAAATCGTGGCATTAAGAAGGTAGATTGGCTCTTTAATGCCAACCAAGCAGCGAGTCGTGGATATACCTATCGTTTGGTGGAGATTGCCTTCATCGATAATGAACAAGACATGTCTATTTTTGAAACCAAGAAAGAGGACATTGCGAGAGGTCTTGTATCAGCTATAACAGGAGTTGAGGTCAAGACCATAGTGCCCTCGCCCCCCAGTTCAACCGCTGGGAGTTCAGGAACTCCTACAAAACCAATCTATCTTGTTGGTGATAGTCTTAGGGTATTGCCTCATGCGACTCATTATCAAACTGGTCAGAAAATCGCCAACTGGGTCAAGGGGCGAACCTACAAAATCCTCCAAGTAAAAAATGTTCACCAGTCCAACAGCAAGAGAGCTTATCTACTTGATGGAATAAAGTCGTGGGTGCTGGAGCAGGATGTCGCAGGAACAACTATCGGCCATAGTGAGCAGACCTATCAAGCACAGAAAGGTGATACGTATTATGGTATTGCTCGGAAGTTTGGTTTAACAGTTGATGCCCTTCTTGCGGTAAATGGCTTGAAGAAGACGGATATTTTAAAAGTTGGACAAACTCTAAAGGTCAATGCGGCTTCAAGGACAACAACCACTATTCCAACCAGTGTTGCAAGCCGTGTGGTTGCGTCAGCATTGTCCAAGGTCGGTCAAAAGGTGACTGTTCCATCTAACCCATATGGCGGACAGTGTGTTGCCTTGGTGGATAAGATTGTTCAAGAACTTACGGACAAGAATATGTCCTATACTAATGCCATTGATTGTTTGAAGAAAGCAAAATCAAATGGTTTCCAAGTAATCTATGATGCTTGGGGTGTGAATCCTAAAGCAGGTGATTTTTATGTCATTCAGACGGATGGTTTGGTATATGGTCACATTGGTGTCTGTGTGACAGATTCAGATGGAAAAAGTATTGATGGTGTGGAACAGAATATTGATGGGTATTCTGACCATAATAAGAACGGTATCAATGACCAATTGGAAATTGGTGGTGGTGGAATTACTCGTCGTGTGAAACGTCAATGGATGGCGGATGGCTCACTCTACGATTCAACTGGAACAGTTAAACTCGGTAAGGTTGTAGGTTGGTTTAGAATTTCATAATAAAGATATAAGCCTGGTGGGAACATCAGGCTTTATTTTTTTTGCTTTTTTTCAATAAGTGCGGAAAAATTACTCCCAAACCTACCTAGTAAGGTAGGAGGATAATATGGACGTTCAAAAAATTAATAATGAGATGACCTATCAACTTACAATGATACAAGCAAAGGTACTTCTAAATAAAGGAGCAATCACTATTGAGGAATTTGAACTTTTTAGGCAATTGATGCTTGAAAAATATCAACCATTTATAAGTCAATTATCGACCTAATAACTGGATATTTTTTTCTTTTAGAGTGATATATAGTAGCGAAAGGAGTGTATTAATTTGAGAACAGTTAGAAGAATACAACCCATAAAATCGCCCTGCAAGCCAAAGTTAAAGGTTGCGGCATACGCAAGGGTTTCTGATAGTCGTCTTCATCATTCTCTGTCAACACAGATTAGCTACTATAACCGTTTGATACAAGCACATCCAGACTGGGAATTGGTAGGGATTTATTATGATGAAGGCATAAGTGGTAAAGAACAAAGTAATCGACAAGGCTTTCAAAATCTTATAAAGGATTGTGATGATGGAAAGATTGATAGGATAATCACTAAGTCAATCGCTCGTTTTGGTCGAAATACAGTTGAATTACTAACCACTGTTCGACAATTACGTCTGAAAAATATTGGTGTTACTTTTGAGAAAGAAAATATAGATAGTCTTAGCTCAGAAGGAGAATTGATGTTAACCCTCCTTGCCTCAGTAGCTCAAGAGGAGTCTCAAAACATGAGTGAAAATATAAGGTGGCGAATCCAAAAGAAGTTTGAAAAAGGGATTCCGCACACTCCACAGGATATGTATGGATACCGTTGGGATGGAGAACAATATCAGATTGAACCTAATGAGGCAAAAGTTATTCGTAATGTCTTTAAATGGTATCTGGATGGAGATTCGGTTCAGCAGATAGTAGATAAACTCAATCAGGAGCATGTCTTAACAAGACTTGGTAATCCATTTACCGTAGCAAGCATCAGAGAATTCTTCAAGCAAGAAGCATACTTTGGTCGACTTGTCCTACAGAAGACTTATCGTGAAGCATTCTCTAGGAATCCGAAAAGGAACAAAGGACAACGCAATAAGTACATCATTGAAAATGCACACGAGCCAATTGTAACAAAAGAATATTTTGAATTAGTACTTCATGAGAAGGAGCGAAGATATCAGTTAATGAGTCAAGAAAGCCACTTAAATAAAGGTATCTTCCGTGACAAAATTTTTTGTTCAGACTGCGGATGTTTGATGATTGTTAAAGTGGACTCAAAACATGTTAAAAAAACCGTGAGATACTATTGTAGAACACGTAATCGATTCGGAGCATCATCATGTCCATGTAGGACGCTAGGAGAAAAGCGACTTTTGGCATCGTTTAAAAGCAAGTTAGGCATTGTCCCAGATAAAGAGTGGGTTGAAAATAATATTAAACACATCGAGTATGACTATGTTCACCATATCATCAGGGTTACACCAGTAAAAGGAAGGAAATATCCTATAGAAATTAGAGAGGGGCGATTTTAGTGAAGAAAGTAATTACTATTAAGGCTACACCAAGTATTATTAGGTCAAGTTCAGATGATTTCTCTTTGAAAAAGCGTAGAGTTGCAGGCTATGCCAGGGTATCAACTGACCATGAAGACCAAGCAACAAGCTATGAGTCACAGATGCGGTACTACTCTGAATACATTAATGGGAGGGATGATTGGGAATTTGTTAAAATGTACTCTGATGAAGGTATCAGTGGGACAAACACAAAATTAAGGACTGGTTTCAAATCTATGGTGGAAGATGCACTCAATGGCAAAATCGATTTGATTATTACAAAATCTGTTAGTCGATTTGCGAGGAATACCGTAGACTCACTGACTACAGTTAGGCAGTTGAAAGAGGTAGGTGTAGAAATCTACTTTGAGAAAGAAAACATCTGGACATTAGATTCAAAAGGTGAACTACTCATAACTATCATGTCTAGTTTAGCACAAGAAGAAAGTAGGAGCATATCCGAGAACGTAACTTGGGGCTTAAGGAAACAATTCGCAGAAGGGAAGGTTCATTTTCCTTATACCAATGTTTTAGGCTTTAAGGCAGGTGAAGATGGGGCAATTGTAGTTGATCAGGATGAAGCCAAAACTGTTAGGTACATCTTTCAGCAAGCTCTTATTGGAAAATCACCTTATCATATCGCAAAGGATTTGACTGAACAAGGTGTACCTTCGCCTAGTGGTAAATCTCATTGGAACGCAACCACAATCAAGCGAATGCTTAGAAATGAGAAGTATAAAGGGGATGCTTTACTACAAAAAACTTATACAATTGATTTTCTAACCAAAAAGAAGAACATCAACAGAGGTGAATTGCCTCAGTATTATGTGGAGAATAACCATGAAGCAATAGTAGATAGAGAGACCTTTGATGCAGTTCAACAAGTGCTCGATAATAAAGGCAGAAAGTCGAGTACAACAATCTTTAGTTCAAAACTTGTTTGCGGAGATTGTGGTCACTTCTTTGGTAGCAAGGTATGGCATTCAACCTCCAAATATAGAAGGGTAATCTATCGATGTAACGAAAAATACAATGGCAGTTATAAATGTTCTACCCCGCACGTTACTGAGGAAGAGGTGAAACAGTGGTTTATTTCAGCAGTTAATCAAGTAATAGATAATAGGCTTGAAGTAATTGACAATCTATCTGTATTACTATCCATTGGAAGCCTTGAGTTAATTGACGAACAGATAAAGTTCCTTGAAACTGAAGCAGAAGTTGTCAGTCAGTTAGTTGCAAACCTAGTTTCAGAAAATGCCATCATAAGGCAAGACCAAGACAAGTACCTCGATAAGTATAATCAACTTTCTTCAAAGTATGATGATATAGTGCAGGAGATTGAATCATTAGAACTCGAGAGGTTAAAAAAATCCAAAAGGAATAAGGAATTGCAGGTTTTCATGGAGGTACTAAAAAAACAGGAGGGATTGTTAACAGACTTTGATGAGTTATTGTGGGAAACGATGGTCGAAAGCATCATCATCAGCAAGGAAAAAGAAGTTGCTCTAAAATTTAAAAATGGATTGGTCGCAACAATATAAGTTACGACCTTTTTTGTTTATTTTCTATTGGTTGCTATCAAATTATGTTGGTTAATGAAAATAATAATTAGGAATATGATAAAATTGTAGTAATAAATCCAAAGGGGGGATAACATGCAATTAAAAAGAAAGAGAAATAATAAAGCTAGACAAACTATTGCGAAACTTTTTGAACTTTTCTCTGAGGAAACCCCTCAGCAAATAATTATTGATAGTATGGAGGCAGAAACAAAAGAGTCTACTGATTCTTTTCAAGTCCAAGACATAGACAGCTCATCTCAAAACCAATCTGATATTTCTAAACAAGAAAAGTCAGACTAGCTTGGTTGTAAATTATTTGTTGAATTCAAAACAAAAGTAAAGTGGTTGAATTATCAATCGTTACGCTATATTTTTTAAGTAATTGTATCAAATTGACTACTTATACCGATGCAGACCATGTGGGCGACCTCTTGGCTGTAGCCAAGGCTGTGGAGATTGGAACTATCTATGTGTCGCCGGGAAGTATGACCGATGCGGACTTTGTGGAGAAGTTGAGGGCAGTCAATGCGCCTGTCAGAGTGGTGCAGGTTGGAGATAGATTGCCAATTTTTGATTCTCATCTGGAGGTGCTTTATCCCAAGCTAGTAGGTGACGGTGGCAATGATGATTCTATCGTGCTTTACGGCAGGCTCTTGCAGGCCAATTTCCTCTTTACGGGGGATTTGGAGCAGAGTGAGCTGGAGCTGGTGGAGACCTATCCCACTCTGCCGGTCGATGTCTTAAAAGCGGGGCATCATGGGTCCAAAGGCTCCTCCTATCCTGAATTTTTGGACCACATCAAGGCCAAGATTGCCCTGGTATCTGCTGGGGAAAATAACCGCTACAAGCACCCTCATCAAGAAACCTTGGAGCGATTTGCACATGAAAAAATGCATGTTTATCGGACGGACCAGCAGGGAGCAGTACGGTTTAGGGGCTGGCAGCAGTGGCGGATTGAAACGGTGAAATAAGATGGGCTAAGCAGACCAAGATGTTTCAGTTTTGTCGTGAATATGAAGCGATTTCATGATATACTAATGATAGACAGATTTCGTTTATCCTAAGGAGTAGTATGTATGAAACGGCGTATTTTTCGGCTCATCCTTGGCATTCTGACGGCGATTTTCTTTTTCGGCAATGGGCCTGTGACCCTGGCCAATCAAGTGGACTACCAGGGCTTGCAATTACTGCCTTTTACAGGTCAGAAGCAGTTGGTTCTTGGAGAATTTGACCATCTCAGGCGTGCGACATTTGCTCATATTCAATTGCAGGATAAGGATGAACCCAAGAAGCAGAGGGAGCCTCGGATAAAATACAATCCTGTAGGCTGGCACAATTACAAACTGACCTATAACAAGGATGGGAAGAAGGCCTATCTCTTCAATCGTGGCCACCTAATCGGCTACCAGTTCAGCGGCTTGACCGACCAGGGTGAAAATTTGGTTCCTCTGACTGCCTGGACCAATAGTGGTCATTACAAAGGGACCAAGGACACCAACATTGAAGGCATGCTTTTTTATGAAAATCGGCTGGATTCTTGGCTGGCAACCCATCCTAACTATTGGTTGGATTATCGGGTAACTCCGATTTATAGAGGCGATGAATTGGTGCCACGCCAGATTGAGCTCCAATACGTAGGCATAGATCAGGCTGGGAATCTACTGGAGATTCGGCTGGGTAGTGAAAAAGAGATTGTCGATACCTATGGTATTACGCGGGTCGTTTTGGAGAATTATTCTGAGAATGCGGAGATTGACTACTTGACGGGGACAGCCAAGCCTAGTCTGGTACCAACTGAAACGGCAAGTAGCTCGACGACAGCATCTGCATCTAGCCAGCAAGCGACTAATCCAAGCACGGAAGCAAGTCAGGAATTGGCTCCGGTCGTCTATATTGCCCGTAATGGAAAGGCGGATGTTTATTGGTATTCCAAGGATAATATGCCTAAGAATACCAATTGGTCAAAAGTGATTAGCATGTCGGAGCAAGAAGCTAAGGACCTTGGCAAGCGACATACGAGTAAGGAAGAATGATAACTAATGACAGCAGGCTTGTTGATGATGAGCCTGCTTTTTGTGGCTCTTTGTCAACTGTAGTGGGTAGATGAAAAGCTAACACCTAGAGAGGACGAAATTCGTTCTCTCATTTTTGAT
>NZ_JBIMJQ010000015.1:0-49264 GCF_043674215.1 Streptococcus sp. A22 | reverse complement strand
AGAACAGACAGCTGAACCAGTTGAAACAGCTGTTTTTTGGCTAGGTTGGGGTGGCTAACTTCATTATAGAACTTTCGATTTTTTCAAATCTTAAAATTCTTGTAACAATCTTGTATAAATAGTTTTAAAAATGCAATAAATATGCTATACTAAACTAGTGTATTCTGCACAATCTATCAAAACAAAAGGAGAAACAATATGAAAAAGATTGATTGGATTGAATATTTTGAAGCTATCAATGGTCGTTCGTCAGAAGCTCATGAGATTGAAGCTGCTCTTGCCGCTGGAGAATTTTAAGAGGATGGCCATCAAAATATACCTACAGAAGAAGTTGTTCAAGAAGAAAAAGTTGATGCAGAGTCCACTGTAGAGTCTGTTTCAGCTCCAGTAGACATTCCTTCCCAGCAACCAGTTCAGGAACCAGCTCAAGCCTTCGCTCAGCAAACCAATGCTCAAGCGCAACAAGTACAGCCACAGCCAACGGTACAGCAGGTAAATCCGCAGGCCTTACAACAAGCGCCAGCTGCACCATCAGCATTCGGTCTCTTCTTCAAGCAGTTTAGAGAGTGGATTGTGTCTGCTTGGAAGAAACCAACTTCAATTGCCAGCCATACCCACAAATACAACGGTTTGACCTCTCTCTTGCTCATCGCCTTTTTCGCAGCCCTGACTATTTATTTCCCAATGGTTAAGACGGCAAACAGTGTCAATAGCTTTACAAATAGTCTGACTTCAGAACTCGGTGGTCTGTTTGAGGGCGCTAATGGCTACGATGCTTATGGTTCTTCCGCATCTGCAGTAAGTGTTGGACTGGATATCTTGTTTAAGACCTTTATCGGAATTGCTCTGATTATTTTTTCAATTGTCCTGGCAGGATTTGTGGTGAAACGTTTTATCTACAAAGAACAGCAATATACATTTGCCTACACTCTTGAATATTATGGTCGTTTGTTTGCGGTAAACGTATTGCTTTATGCAATTGCGGCCTTGTCAGCTGTTTTGGGAATTTTCTCTCTGGTTGGTGTTGCGACCTCTTTAGCCCTCTTTGCTGTGGGTTCAGCCAGCGTCTATGCCCTTGCTAACTTTACTAATTCATCACAGTTGGACTCCTTGTATCGCTACTTTATTGCTATTTTGGTAAATGGTCTGATTATCTTTGTATCAGGAATTATTGCAGCCTCTATCGTAGGACAAATGTTCTGGTCAAGCCTCTTTTAATCAAATAGGAGTTGAAATATGGCAACGAAAGAAAAATGGATCGATTTATTTGAAAAGGTTATTGGTAGAAAGCCAACCCCTGCTGAATTTGTTAAGGCCAAGGAAGTTGACTTTGACTTAAAGCAAATCAAGGCCATAGCAGGATTGGACAGCGACCAACAAGTAGCTGCAGAAAATGTGGCTGAGACTAGTGCAGAGACTGTGGCAGAAGCAGTTCAAGCAACCCAGCCTGTACAGCCAGTAGCGGAAGCAGTACCTGTAGCGCCAGCCCAGCCTGTTCAAGAGGTGGAGCAGGTCCTTGTGGAGCAACCTGTCTTTACCACTTATCAAACCAAGCCACAGAGCAAGAAAAAGAAGATTCTCTTTGGCTTGGGTGCGGTGGCCCTACTTGCACTCGGCGCGGGCTACTACTATATGGATTCTGTGACTGGAATGGACATCGCTGTTGATGAATTCCAAACAGCAGTTGACAGCAATGATTACGACCAGATTGCGACCCTCCTATCTTCTAATGATGACAAGTGGACCAAGTCAGAGGCTAAGGATTTTATCCAATATTTGAACTCTGAAGGCGTCGATATCAAGAGTGAGCTAGATGCCATTGAAGCATCTGGCGGAAAAAATACTTTTTACGACCAACGTGGAAATAAGTTGCTCGGATTACGTGAAAAAGGACGTAAATTGGGTCTTTTTCCAGAATACCAAGTGACCAGTTATCCGGTTGAAATTCTTGTCAACAGTGACCTGTCTGAATTATCTATTGATGACCAAAAGATTGAAGCCAACAAAGAAACATCTTTGGGTGAACATCATTTTGCCAATAAAGAATTCAAGGCTAAGGGCAAAACCAAATCTGGAGACTTTGAAACCAGCTTGCAGCCGAATCTCAGTCAAGCTGAAGAAAACAGGATTGTCATGACCCTATCGCCTGTTCAGAAAACGCTCAACCTACACCTGCCGGTCGATAACGGCTCTATCAAGGACATCAAGGTCTTCTCTGGTGATAAGGAAATTGCCAAATCACTGTCAGAAAGCGTTGAAGTTCTAGACAATCAACATCTTGATTTGAAGGTTAGCTTTAATTTTGAGGGCGCAACATTTACAACGGAATCTACCAAGGTTCTGGTCGATCCAGCAGTTGGCGAAATTTATGCGGATTTGACCATGTCTTCTGAGGAAAGCAAGAAGTTGATGGACGCTCAAAAAGCTAAGGAAAGCAAGGAAGCTCAGGCCAAAGAGGAGCAGGAAACCAAGGAAAAAATCCAGACCTTCATGAATGACTATATCGAGTCAATGCGGTCTTCTATTACCCACCGTACCGTTCAGTTTGACAGATATTTCGATACTTCAAGTGAGGTCTATCGTATATATGTAAACTATATTGAGGGTGGCGGTGTTGCCAGAGCCAATATCGATTACCAAACGACGATTGATTATACTGTGACGGATGTCAAGAAAGATGGAGACAACTACGTCGTGACCGTTCATAATCAATTTAGAGAAGTTTATCTCAATGGTAAATCGAGTACTTTGACGAAAAAACAAGTCTTTAATCTGAGACAAAACGGTGATTCCTTCTTGATTTATGGAGTAAGTGAAACGTGAGGCAAATAATGATGAATAAAAAAAGCTTGAGTTTTCTCTTGCTCTCCGCTCTGCTCTTAACAGCATGCGGCCAATCAGAAAGCAAGGTAGAATCAAGTAAATCAAATGACACCAGTCATTCAAGCAAGACAGCGCAAACCAAGACTGAAGTGTCATCAGAAACCAGCGAAACTGCTGAAGGGTCAGAAAACAGTAGCGATATTAGTTCGTCGTCTGAACAGGCCGAGGAGACCATTGCTACAGATGCAAACTACAACGGCTCTTATTACAGTGTCCAAGGGAAATACGGACCAGTTGTCATTGCCAATAAAAAGCATCCTCTGGCAGCTTCCTACGCTCCAGGTGAGGACCCGCAAGCTTTGGCAGCCTTCCAGAGCCTTATTGCAGACATGCAGGCACAAGGATTCGCTGTATCGCATTCCTATAGTGGTTTCCGTTCTTACGAGACCCAGGCTGGGCTCTATCAGTCCTATGTCAATCGTGATGGTCAGGTTGCTGCCGATACCTATTCAGCCCGTCCAGGCTATAGTGAGCATCAGACAGGCTTAGCATTTGACCTCATGGACAGCGCTGGCAATCTCTTAGAAGAGCCGACCGCAGCCAACTGGGTAGCTAAAAACGCCCACAACTATGGCTTTATCGTTCGGTATCAGCCTGGAAAAGAAGCCATCACAGGCTACATGGCTGAAGCCTGGCACCTGCGTTATATTGGCCAAGAAGCGACTGACATTTACAATTCTGGCCTGACCCTGGAAGAGTATTTCGGCGTTGCTGGCGGCGGTTATCAATAATAGAAAAAAGTACTTGACCATACAAATCAGATGTGATATGATGGTTTATCTTATAAAGTCGTTTAGTATACTTTTAGTACTTGCTTCAACAGTCTGGGAGACTGTTGAAGGGTATAATGATACAGCAGATGTATTCTGCGTCAATAGTCGCAGGCATAACTGAAGTTAGGCAAGACGAGTTAACGAAGTAATAAAAGATAAACCATATGACGATAATTGGAGGAACATAATGTTTAAAGCAATGGAAGTATATTTGGTAACCAATGGTAACGGATTGGAAGCCATCGAATTTTACAAAAACGCCCTCGGTGCAACAGTTGAGCAAGTAAATTTGTTCAAGGATTTCTTGCCGGATTGTCCAGCTGAATTGGAAAATCATGTGATGAATGCACAATTCCGCTTGCCAAACGGTCAACGTTTTATGCTTTCTGATAACAACCCAGAAATGCCTTACTCAGTAGGCGACAACATCACCGTTGCCCTTATCACTGATGATGCTGAAACAGCTAAGGATTTCTACGACAAATTGTCAGTAGATGCTAAAGCCATCAACATGGAGTTGCAGGCAGTGCCATGGTCACCAGCCTACGGAAATGTTACGGACAAATTCGGCATCACGTGGCAATTCAACGCAGAAGTTGAAGGCTATGGGGCGGAATACTACGCAGAAGAAAACTAAACACACAAAAAGTTCGGAGCAAATGTTCCGAATTTTTTTGGTTTATATATTATCAATAACTAGCGATTAACCATAACTGGTTGAGTATAATGTTCATGTAGAGTCCTGCCAGCTTGCTCAATAAACTCATCAAGGTAGGACGGTGATTGGATAGTTGGGTTTCGATAAAAGACAAATTCAATAGTGAAGGATGGCTCAGCAATTTCATAAATGCTGCATTTGTTAAAGTTACTAGGTATAGTTACAACCTTTGGTAGAAATATATTCCCAATTCCTTTTTTGACCATGCCAATTGCAGTGTACGTATTTGAGGTTTCATGGATACAATTGATTGATATATTTTCTTGAAAATACGCAGTATCAATAATTTTTCTAAAAACATAATGTTCATTCAATAATATGACAGGCAAGTTATGAAGTTGTTTCATATCCAATGAATTTTTTAGTAGCTCGCGCTGTCTAGTTGGTTGGAAGAGAGAGGATGATTCGGAAGCGATGAGACACATGCTGGAGTCAAAAACGTGGATTGTTTCAAAGTTGCTGTCCTCATTTCCGATACCAAATAGGAGGTCTAAATCGCCTTCATTTAGCATATTTAGAAGGACTTTTGAAGTATTTTCAACGAATTTAAATTCTACCTTGTCCATTGTATTTGTAACGATAGGATAAATAGCTGGTAGAAAAATAGGAGATAACATGGGGTTGATGCCGATACGCAACAGTCCCTTTTTTTCTTTGGCAATAGAGGATAATTGATCCAACATAACGCTGTGAAGTACGTCCACTTTTTCTAAGAAGGCTAAATAAATTTCACCAGCCTGAGTTAATTTCATTTCACGATAGCGGCGTTCAAATAGTTTAGCTCCTAACTCCTCTTCAATTTCTTTTAATATTCTCGAAATATAGGGCTGTGTTACATAGAGTGATTCGGCAGCAGCAGTGATACTTCCTAAGGAAATGATGGATTCAATGATACTTTTTTTAGAAATACTCGACATTTATATACCTCCATTTTTGTAATTGTTTTAAAATATATTAACATTTTACCATAATGATTTTGTTATGGAAAGCATTCTGTTTTGGCATTTCACAAAGTTACTATATCGTATTATAATTTGTCTATAAAGTAAATGAAGCGCTTCCAAAAAAATAAGAATTCACAAACTAACAATTATAGAAACGTATAAACTTATTTTTTAGAACATGGAGGAAATCAATGGATCCTGGACTTATTAGTCTGATAGGGGTTCTCCTATCGTTAAGTCTTCTTATTTACCTTGCTTATAAGGGCTTTCCAATACTTTTTCTAAGTATTATCAGTATGTTGCCGATGATTCTTTTATCTGGCGGAAATATAAACGAGCTGATACAGGAAAATTATATGACTGGCTTTGCAAATTTTGCTCAGCGAAACTGGCTCATTTTCTTCTTCTCAGCAGTATTCGGTCAGATGATGGGAGATTCTGGAGCAGCAAAAGTGATTGCTTATACATTTGCAGGATTTGCTCGGAAATTTCCAGGTAAGGAGCAACTAGTTGCAATTTTGACCCTGATTTTTATTTCATCGACCTTATCATATGGTGGCATCTCGGTCTATGTCTTGGTCTTTACAATGGTGGCTATTTCTAAGGAAATATTTCAAGAGCTAGATATCCCTTGGCACATGTACACTTGTAATGGATTAGCTGCTGGAGTTATTACTATGTCGATGATACCTGGAACACCCTCGATTCAAAATATTATGCCTACGGAGTATCTGGGGACTACGACGATGGCCGCCCCTATACTTGGCTTAATTCTTGCCGTCTTGGCTTTGATAATGGGTGTCGGCTATATCGAATTTCGTTTGAGGCAGGCTCAAAAAAGGGGAGAAGGATTTTATAAGACTGGTTATAGGATTGCAGAGTCAGATATCAAAACTGAGACAGATATTCCTAATATTCCATTATGGCTTTGTTTCTTGCCTTCGATTGTCTTGTTCCTTTTTATGAATATCTTGAAATTCTCGCCACCTATTAGTCTACTCATTACTATTACAGTGACTTACCTGCTGTTCTACAAGCACTTGAAAGGAATTTTTGCTACTATTCAAAAAGCGACCACAAACACTTTGAATGCAGTAGGAGCTACTTGTTCAGTGGTTGGTTTTGGTACAGTGGTGGCGGCTCTACCGGCCTTTCAGTACATCATTTCCGGTCTGGATAAGATTCCTGGTCCGCCTGTAGTCCAGTTGGTCATTGCAGTTAACATTGCTTCCGCAATTACCGGATCATCAGCAGGTGGATTGGGAGTTGGCTTGCAGGTCTTTGGTCAGCGCTTTCTTGATCAGGGAATTCCGGCTCCGGTCATTCATCGCCTAGCAGTTGTCTCTGCTGGTGGCCTAGATTCTTTACCGCATAACGGAGTTGTTATCAATTCCTTAGCTGTTATGCGCTTGACTCACAAGGAATCTTATCTAAATACCTTTGTAACATCAGTTGTGATTCCAATTATTTGTGCCTTTGTTGGTGCAATACTTTATCAAATGGGTATATGGTAACTTTTACCAAATTATTTAGACATTCAGAGAAACTTGAAGGGTGTGAAAATACCTTCCAATCTTTAGGAGGAAAATAAAAATGAGTGAAATTAAACGTGTTGCTGTCATCGGTTCAGGCTTAATGGGGCGTCAAATTGCCCTGAATTCAGCCCTCTATGGCTATACAGTCTTTTTGAATGATAAGAATGAAGAAGCTTTAGAAAAAGCAAAAGAGTGGACAGTCGATTATCTTAATGGACGCATTGCCAAAGGGAAGTTAACCCAAGAGCATATCGATGATGTCAATAAGGTTTTATTCTTTGAACCAGATATAAAATTAGCAGTAGAGGATGTAGATTTAGTCATTGAAGCCATTATTGAGGATCGCCAGATTAAGTTTGATTTCTTCAAAGAAGTGACTGAATTGGTAAAACCAGGTACTATTCTTGCTACAAACTCTAGTTTCATGGTGTCTTCCTTGTTCAAAGATGCTGTTAGAGAACCAGAATTGTTGGCTAATTTCCATTACTTTAATCCAGCTTTGGTAATGAAATTGGTTGAAGTAGTCAAAGGCGAACACACTTCTATGGAAACTGTTGAACGATTAATGGATTTTGCCCGCAATACTGGTAAGGACCCTGTCTTTGTTATGAAAGAAAATGATGGATTCTTAGCGAACTCAGTACTCCGTGCTGTTTCTCGTAAAGCCATGGAACTCTATGATGAAGGCATCGCATCATATCAAGATATTGATACAGCTGTCGAAAAAGGTCTCAATTATCCGATGGGCCCATTCCGCCTGATGGACTTGACCGGTATTGACCTAGCCTATCTAGCTGCCAAACGTCAGCAAGATGAAACTGGAGAGCGTCGTCCAGGTATTGAGTTGTTGGAGAAAATGTACAATGAGAAAAAATGGGGCCGTAAAACAGGCGAAGGTTTCTATAAATATACTAAATAAAATTTAAAAAATATATTTTAAAAATGGAGGAACATATTCATGTCTCAACAAGAAGTAGTGATTGTTGCCTATGGTCGCTCAGCTGTTGCTAAAGCGGGAAAGAAGGGGTTCTTGCGCCTACAACATCCGGTTGATTTTGCCGGCAAGGTTTTGGAAGGGGTGTTAGCAAAAGTACCGAATCTTCCAAAGGAAGAAATCTATGACGTTGTTGTCGGAACAGCCAAACCAGAAGCGGAACAAGGGAACAACGTCGCTCGTCTCATTGCTCTGAGAGCTGGTTTACCGTACAGTGTATCTGCTCAAACGATTAACCGTTTCTGTTCATCAGGTCTACAATCGGTTTCTACAGCAGCAAATATGATTTGGTCCGGTGAGGCAGATGTAGTAGTAGCTGGTGGTGTGGAATCCATGTCCAAACTGCCAATGGCAGGAAATCCTGCTACCCGTGATCAATGGATTTCAGATAATGAACCTGGTCTTTATACGCCAATGGGAATTACAGCAGAAAATGTAGCAGAAAAATATGGTGTGACCCGTGAACAAATGGATGCTTTCGCTGTTGAAAGTCACCACCGTGCAGAGGCTGCTCAAAAAGCTGGTAAGTTTGTTGACGAAATTATCCCAGTGATTGGAAATGACCTAGAGGGCAATGAGTTTGAATTCAAAGATGACCAAGGTATTCGTTATGGTTCGACCATTGAAGCTTTAGGTGCTTTGAATCCTGTCTTTAAAGAAAATGGTACTGTAACAGCTGGACAGGCATCGCAAGTTTCAGACGGTGCAGGATTTGTAGTTCTTATGTCTCGTAAGCGGGCAGAGGAATTAAACATTAAACCGGTTGCCAAATTCCTTGGTTTCAATGTTGCAGGGGTAGATCCAAATATCATGGGAATTGGTCCAATAGAGGCAGTACCACGTTTGTTAAATCGCTTGGATGTCAAAGTAGACGATATTGATGTTATTGAATTGAACGAAGCCTTCGCAGCTCAAGCCCTTCCAATCATCGATACTCTGGGCTTTGATCCAGCTAAGGTCAATCCTAATGGTGGAGCAATCGCCCTTGGTCACCCACTTGGTGCAACAGGTGCTATCTTGATTTCAAAAACAATTTCAGAATTGAAACGAACAAAAGGCAAACTTGGATTGATTACCATGTGTATCGGTGGCGGAATGGGCGCTGCTGGTCTGATTGAACTAATCGAAGATGAGACCTAGTTTCTAGAAAGTGTGTGTGCTATGGAACTAATCAGTCTTATCGGAATGCTGTTTGGGATTGGATTCTTCATTTTCTTATGTGTGAAAGGATTTAATCTAGTACTATCAGCACTACTCTCCGCTTTTATCATTATTCTGACATCAGGCTTACCTATGTTGGAATTGCTCAAAACTGCCTGGGCACCAGGGTTTGCTTCCTTTATTCAAAACTTCTTTCTTATTTTTGCCGCTGGTGCCATTTTTGGTCGTTTGCTCAATGACGGTGGAGCATCAAAGTCTATCGCTATGGGCATCTACAGAGCTATCTCTAAATTGAAGAAGAATCAAAAGTTCTGGGCAGTTGCGTTTGTACCTGTTATGTATGCCATCCTATCCTATGTTGGAGTTTCAGGCTTAGTCATTGTCTATACGGTCATTGACGTATCGGCAGAACTGTTCAAGAAATTTAATATTCCTTGGAGGCTTTATACCAATGGTGGATCGGCTGTTATTGGCGCTCTCTTTATCGGTGGGTCTCTCCAATTGACCAATATTACACCCTCTCAATTTACAGGTCAGCCTATTACAGCTGGTACGGGACTTTCCCTAATCTGTGCACTAGTTTTCTATGCCTATCAAGCTTTCTTTATCGTTTATGATTTAAAAGTTGCGGAGAAGCGTGGTGAAGGATTTGATGAAACTGGTGCTAATTTCTATGCAGGACTTGGAAATAGCAGTGCGGATGAAGATTTACCTTCTGTATCGTTGTCAATTCTTCCAATTGTTGTCATGATTGCTTTGGCGGGTTTCCTTAAAGTTGATGTACTGTATTCGATTACAGCTGGCTGTATCCTTTGTGTCATTCTTTTCTTCAAGCGCTACAAAGCCTTGGATAAGACAATTACAGGAGCTCTATCGTCCGCCTACGCACCAATTTTTGGTGTCGCTGCCACGTCAGCTATAGGTTCAGTTATCAAAGTTGTTCCTGGATTTGCCTTGGTAACTGCTGGCTTGGATATCTTTTCTCCAATGACCAAGGGTGTGCTTCTAATCTCGCTAGTATCCTTTATTACAGCAACAGGAGCAGGTGCTATCAACTCTTTTGGTGCAGAGGTAAATACTATGTTTACTGAGCAAGCTGGTCTGACGGCAGCAACCTCCCATCGTCTTATGGCCATAGCGGCATCTACATCTATTTCGGCTCATTCGCCAGGTGTAAATAATGCCATGGAATTAGCAAAATTAGAATATCGCAAAGGGATTGTAGTCTACCTTAGGACAGGGCTTCTGGGTGGTGTTATCTCTATTATCGTCGCAATGATTCTTATCAAATTAGGAATATTTGTCTGATGTTAAATAACAATTGGAAAAATCTTGACATGTGATTGTGCAGGTCTGTCGATATTTCTACATTCGACAGGATAAAAAAATGTATTGAAAGGAGTACATATAATGAGTTTGAAAAAACCTTTAGAGGGTATAAAAGTCGTTGAATTAGGAACATTTATAGCCGTTCCTACGGCAACCAGATGGCTGGCTGACTGGGGTGCAGAAGTTATCAAAATTGAGGGTTTGCAAGGAGATGATTGGCGTCACATAGGTCCAGGTTTCCGAACACCAAAAGCTGATGATGAAAACCCACTTTTTACCGTTCAAAACGCAAACAAAAAACTCTTGGCTTTGAATTTGAAAACCAAGGAAGGTCTGAAAATTCTATTTGATTTGATTAAAGAAGCAGATGTTTTCATTACGAATGTTCGTTTGAAATCTCTTGAGAAAATGAACATTTCTTATGAAACAGTAAAAGCAGTCAATAAAAAGATTATTTATGCTCATTTCACAGGATATGGTTATGAAGGGCCAGCAGCAAGCAGACCAGGTTTTGATATGGCAGCCTTCTGGGCAAGAACGGGTGCAATGGTTGACTGGGGCTCAAAAGGCGACTTTCCTATTAAGCCTTTAGGCGGCTTTGGAGATTCAACGGTCGCATCTGTTATCGCCTTGGGAATCATGGGTGCTTTGTATGGAAGAACTGTTAGTGGCAAAGGAACATTCTTAACATCTTCCTTGTACGGTACAGGTATTTGGTACAATGCTACAGGTGTTGTGGCCACACAAGAGCGGTATGGCGCAGAGTATCCAAAACATAAAATGGCCCCAGGTTCCCCTACGAATCATATCTATCAATCTTCAGATGATCAGTGGGTTATCATTACCCTCGGTAATTATGAACGTCAGGCCCCTGGCTTCTACCGTTTGCTAGGATTAGATGAGTACGCAGAGCATCCAGATACAGAGACGATTGCTATCTTGCAAGCTCATCCGGATACCCTGAAGGAATTGATGGAAAAACTTTATCAAGTCTTTAGAACCAAGACAATGGCTGAATGGACTGCTTTATTTGATGAGGCAGATATTGTTTACGAAGTATTGAAACACAATGCAGATGTTTCTAAAGATGAACAAGCCTGGGCTAATAATTATCTTCGTGAAGTTACCTTTGAATCGGGAAATACAGCTATTATGCCTAATCTTCCAGTATCATTCTCAGAATATGATACCTTTGATTCTTATCAACCGACTGGTCGGATTGGTCGTGATTCAGAAGAAATACTGAAAGCTTTGGGATATTCTGACGAAGAATTCAAAGCCTTTATTGATTCAAATGTAACACTTTAGGAGGGTAAGAACTATGTCTAAACCACAATTAGAATATTTACTATTGGAAGAAAAAGGCAATACAGCTATTGTGACTATCAATCGTCCAGAGGCTATGAATGCCTTGTCTACAGAAGTTTGGAGAGAGCTAAAAGCAACTGTAGATTATCTCAATCATCAAGAAGACATTCGTGCTGTCATCTTGACAGGGGCAGGGGATAAGGCCTTTGCAGCAGGTGCAGATGTAAAAAATCTCTTGGTTAAAAAAGGGAAGGAAAATCTTTCATCCTTTGCTCGCGACTTCTTATTGGGAATGCAAAATTCACGCCTAGTCTTCATTGCAGCCATCAATGGCTATGCCTTTGGTGGAGGTTTAGAATTGTCAATGTTCTGTGATATCCGCATTGCTTCTACAACTGCCTTGCTCGGTTTGCCAGAAACTAACTTGGGACTTTTACCAGGTGCTGGTGGTACACAAAAATTGGTGCGCTTGACCAATGAATCGATTGCAAAACAGGTTATTTTGGGAGGGCGAATTCTTTCAGCCGAAGAAGGTGTGGCAAGTGGATTGATTATGCAAGTAGCTGATCCTGCAGAATTATTGACTGTAGCTGAAAAAGTAGCAAAACGGGTAACGGCTAAGGGACCAATTGCGGTTATGCTGGCTAAACGTGTCATCAACTCCGCAAATGATGTGGATATTCATTCAGGTTTGTTATTTGAAAATTTAGCTTTCTCTGTCCTACTTGATACCAATGATAAGGTTGAAGGTATCAATGCCTTTCTTGAAAAACGTAAAGCAGAATTTAAATCAGAATAAAAGGAGTAATCACTATGGCAACTAAAGAAGAACGGTTAAAAAAACTATTTCCAGAAGATGTATTGCGCATCTCAGAAGATTTGAGTGAAGGTGAACTGACAATTTTGGAAAACCTTTATGAACTCTTGGAGTCTAAATACCGTAAGGATTTGAATACCCATTGGTCGAATTGTACAGTACCAGAAGGATTTTTCGAAGATATGGGAACACTGGAATACAAATATAGTCCACTATTGTATGAAGGCCGCGAGGGTGCAGATACTCCAAGTCTCATCTTCCAATTCTTCTTCGCCTATACGATGGCCCGTTTCGACCCATCCCTTGCAACGCTAAACGGTGTTCACTCAGGGCTTGGTTTCTACTCATTCCTTTACGGTGGAGACGATGCCCAAAAAGAAAAATATATTAAGAAATTGGCCAACCATGAACTGAGAACCTGTTTTGCCCTCACAGAGCCTGACCATGGTTCTGATGTTGCTTGGGGATTGCAAACAACTGCTCGTCGCGAGGGAGACAAGTGGATTATCAATGGCGCTAAACGCTGGATTGGTGGTGCAAATGTGGCAGATGTCATTCCAGTCTATGCGCGTGATGTTGAGACTGGTAAGCCAAGAGCCTTTATTGTTCGCAGAGATCAACCAGGTGTAGAAGTTTCTGTCATCCAAAATAAAATTGCCTTGCGCATTGTACCAAACTGCGATATTACTTTGACAGATGTTGTGGTGGAAGAGAGTGAACGTCTACAAAAAATCAATTCATTCAAAGATATCGCTCGTATTCTTTATACGACTAGAGCTGGAGTATCCTTCATGGCGACGGGTGCAATTGCGGGTGCCCTAGAAGCTACCTTGAAATATGTCAATGGTCGCGCGCAATTTGGCAAGAAGTTGTCTCAATTTCAATTGACTCAACAAAAGCTAGCTAAGATGAAATCCAACCTTACGACAGCAATGGCACTTTGTGCATCGATTGTTCGCCTGCAAGAAAAAGGTGATTACAATGAAGTGGCAACCTCTATCGGTAAATTGAATAATGCTGAAATGTTGCGCGAAGCCGTTGCACTTGGTCGTTCAGCTTGCGGTGGTAATGGTATTGTAGCTGATTACGATATTGCCCGCTTCTTTGCAGATGCTGAAGCAATCTATACTTATGAAGGTACGCATGAAATGAACTCTTTGATTGTCGGACGTTCACTGACAGGCGAAGCTGCCTTCAACTAATCCTATCAATTGGATACCAAGATTATTTCTCCTTCATTTACAAAGTCTAGTTATTGGTCTACCTCTTCATCACTAACTACCATTTTTCTAAATCAATAACTAGTCGGAGGTTGGTTCTGCCAGCCTCCTGTTTATATAATATTAGGTTAGAAAGGTAAAATATGTATAAAACTATAGAATTAGACATTCATGATTCTATTGCGACAATCTCGCTGAATCGGCCGGGATTCGGTAATTCATTTGATAAAACAATGTTTGAAGAGACAATCCAAACATTTCATAATTTGGCAGACGATGAAAGAGTGAAAATCATCATCTTACGCGCAAATGGAAAAATTTTTTCCGGTGGAGGTGACATAAACAAATTTAATAAGCTACTTGAAACTCGGGAGCCGTTTGACTTGAATCACACTCTGAATCCTGGTCGACTAGTTATGGCAATCCGTAATAATCCTAAGCCTGTTATTGCTGTCGTACAAGGTTCAGCGGCTGGAGCAGGATTTGGGCTAGCGATGGCTTGTGACTACCGTATCATTGGAAAGAAAACCAAGTTAGTTCCAGCCTTTAATGGTATCGGTTTACCCGGGGATAATGGGCTATTTTATCTCTTGGGCAAACAAATAGGACCATCAAAACTATTTCAATATTTTACAACGAATCAGATTATCCGTGCAGAAGAAGCTATGGATTTAGGAATTATCACTAAATCTGTAGATGATGAGCATTTGGATAAAGAAGCACTAGATTTTGCTAACTTCCTATTGAATACGCCTCTTAAAGTCCTTTCAATTCAAAAAGATTGGCTCAATCGATTCTTCTATCCTGATTTGGAAGCTGCTCTCGAATTAGAAGCTATGCAGACCCATTTGTCTTCTAAGGAACAGGCTCTGTTTGAAGCAGTAGGAGCCTTTTTACGCAAGGAAAAACCAGATTTTACAAGGGTCAATTAAACAAGGAAAAAGAGTTTGGAACTGTTTTCCAAACTCTTTACTTTTATATCATAATTTCTTCCAGTAGACCTTATAGAGGTAATACTGCAAGCTAGCAGCTAAGACCAGAACGAGTGTGAATATTCCTGAGCTAACATAGATTGGACCGATAGTGTTCGTCAGGATTGTTGCAATCACAAAGAGAATGGTCCCCAGAATCATGGTTGCAAAAATTGAGCCTGCAATCAGCCACTGGCCAGCGCCGCGACCGAAGAGCTGATTAGAATTTTGCCAGTTAAGCATGAGGAGTCGCTGATCCCGCCAATAGAAAATCTGTCCAACTAAAATTGCTGTTACTAGGTTACCAATTGTAAAGGCGAGGGCCAAAATTGGGTTTACCTTGAGCAATGCGATTGCCAGGACTAAATAGAGCAAGGCTGGTGGCAGAAATTGGACTGCCGAGATAACCCAGAATTTCTGAATAGTAAACTGCTTAAAGTTGATAGGTAGTGTCTTGATAAAGTGATAATTTTCCTTTTCCAGCGACATGGCCACCCCAATAAAGGTTGTAGCCCCTGCAAACATACTGCCCAGAATAGCTCCAGCCAGCAGAAAAATACCGAAATAATCTACTCCGAATTGACTAAAGGAATCACCATCCATAAATTGTGAGAAACTTGGAAAGAGGGCTACACCCATGATAATTGGCTGCAGGAAGGATTGAACCAGGAGATTGCTGTCGTTAAGCGTAGCCAGGTGGTGTTTAACCAGGGCCTGCTTGAGATTGCTAGGAAGTTTGCCAGATTTTTTCCTGCTCTTATTACTGGAAATGCTATCAATGACTAGCATTTGATTGAAATAATTAGGAATAACTGTCTTGGTCGCATAATAAATCAGACCGAGCATGACCAAGATTGGAAGAGCAAAATGTAGGAGCGTAGCCAGCGACAAGGTCTTGCTGACTAGATAGTGGAAACCAACAAAGACCGGAATGGTCGGAAATTCCACAAAGCCATCTGTATCAAACGACCGTACTTGTTGGCTTTGGATGTACATCATGGCCCCAACAGAAATCAGGGACGCTCCAGTTGTCAAGATGGTTGAAATCAAGGTCTTACGAGGACTTTTTGTCAGAATAGTTCCGATAAAATGTACCATGATTAGGTTGACCACATTGACCAGGAGCCAGAGGATGGCAAAGGAAAGCAGGGCAAGTGGCAGCAGGGTCAGTCCTCCGATTTGATAATAGGTCACACCCAGTAGAGTCAGGTTGGGCATGAGAAAGGGCAGAACCATTCCTTGAGCCGACAGAACCTTGGCTACAAAAACCTCACTGGCTTTGACGGGTAGGGTCAGATAGAGTTTTGTGTCCTTGCTGTCATAGAAGACGGAGAAAAATCCTGTAAATCCATATAGGATAGCCATGACCGTAAAGATTCCCAGCTGCATGGAGAAGAAACCAACCGAGCGACTATAGTCAATTCCAAGGAAAAAGACAGTGTAGAGGACGGCAAAGCCCACTACCATAAATCCCTGTTGCCAGAGGATACTCTTGTAGGCTGAAAAGGAGGCATCCTTGCGCTTGCTTTGCTTTTTCTTGACCTGGGCCAGCAATTGCGGATTGGAGTTGAGGATATTGATTTTCACCAATTCCCAGATGACAGACTTGTTCATGCCTCCTCACCTACCTTTTCCTGCTGGCGGCCAGCCAATTCCAGGTAGATAGTTTCCAGGTCCTTATCAGGATACTGGGATTTTAATTCTTCCAGGCTACCTACGAAAATCAGACGACCCTTTCTCAGAATGCCAATGCGGTCACACAGTTGCTCAGCAACGGACAAAACGTGCGTTGAAAAGAGAACCGTATTGCCACCTCTGGCATGTTCCTTCATCATCTGTTTGAGATCAAAGGAGGCTTGCGGATCCAGTCCAGTCAAGGGCTCATCCAAAATCCAAATATCTGGATTGGGTATCAGAGCGCCGATAATAATGGTCTTCTGCCGCATACCGTGGGAGAAACTATCGATAGGCTCGTGCTGGCGGGCGGTCATGTCGAAAAGAGTTGACAGGGTCTCGATGCGCTGGTCTACGTCCTCCTTCGGCACACCATAGACCTTGCCGAGGAAGTGCCAGTATTCAAATGCTGTCAGATTGAGGAAGATATCTGGCGAGTCTGGAACGTAGGCAATCCGCTTTTTAATCTCATCCCGATGCTCAGCCAGAGTGAGATTGTCCACCAAAATATGACCTTCCGTCGCCTCAATAATGGAGGTCAGAAGACTAATGGTCGTGGTTTTTCCGGCACCGTTGTGGCCAATCAGCCCAAAAATCTCACCCGATTCAATGGTCAAATTCAAGTCATCCAAGGCAAGATTGTCACCGTAAGCCTTGGTAATGTGGTCGAATGTAATCATAAGTTCCTCCTTAATTGTTCAAATGATATATAGACTTATTATACTACTGTCTTAGGACAAAAACAAGAGTTTCTAGAGAGAAAATGTAAAAAAATCACATTTTTTCTTTATGAAATTTTGGCCAAAACTGCTATACTAGACCTATGAACGATACCATTAAACACAAGTTGGAGCTGCTGCCGGATAGTCCGGGTTGCTATCTCCATAAAAACAGATACGGAAAGATTATCTATGTGGGCAAGGCCAAAAATCTGCGCAATCGGGTTCGGTCTTATTTTCGTGGTGCCCATGATACCAAGACAGAGGCTCTCGTAGCGGAAATTGCTGACTTCGAGTTCATCGTGACCGATTCCAATATTGAGGCGCTCCTGCTGGAAATCAATCTGATACAAGAAAACAAGCCTCGCTATAATATCATGCTCAAGGATGATAAGTCCTATCCTTTCATCAAAATCACTAAGGAACGGCATCCACGCTTGATGATTACTCGTCAGATTAAGAAGGACGGAGGTCAGTATTTTGGTCCCTATCCTGATGTCGGAGCTGCCAATCAGACCCTCAAGTTGTTGGATCGACTCTATCCATTTCGCAAGTGTAAATTACCTGAAAATCAGTTCTGTCTCTATTATCATTTGGGACAATGTTTGGCGCATGGCGACAATATGCCCAGTATTGCTGACTATGATAGTATGGCCAAGGAAGTAGCCCAGTTCTTGACAGGGCATGATGATAAGATTGTCACTGATTTGCAGGAAAAGATGAAGGTGGCGGCTGGCAATCTGGAATTCGAGCGGGCTGCGGAATACCGTGATCTCCTCCAATCCATTGCCACCTTGCGGACCAAGCAACGGGTCATGGCCCATGACCTGCAAAACCGTGATGTCTTTGGTTATTATGTGGACAAGGGCTGGATGTGTGTGCAGGTATTCTTCGTTCGTCAGGGGAAACTGATTGAGCGGAATGTCAATCTCTTTCCTTACTATAATGATGCGGATGAGGATTTCTTGACCTATATAGGCCAGTTTTACAGGGACCAGCAACATTTAATACCGTCTGAGGTTTTGATACCGCAGGACATTGACCAAGAAGCAGTCGAAGCTTTGGTCGCCACAAAGGTCATCAAGCCCCAGCGTGGTGAGAAGAAGCAGCTGGTGAATTTGGCGACGAAAAATGCGCGTGTCAGTCTGGAGCAGAAATTTAATCTTTTGGAGAAAAATCTGGAGAAAACCTACGGTGCTATTGAAAATATTGGCCAGCTCTTGGGGATTCCGACGCCGGTTCGTATCGAGGCTTTTGATAACTCCAATATCATGGGAACCAGTCCCGTGTCGGCCATGGTCGTTTTTGAAAATGGGGTGCCCAATAAGAAGGAGTACCGCAAGTACAAGATTAAGACAGTTGAGGGGCCGGATGATTATGCCTCTATGCGGGAAGTCTTGCGCCGCCGTTATAGTCGCGTCCTCAGAGAAGGCTTGGTGCCACCCGATTTGATTATCATTGACGGTGGCCAGGGACAGGTCAATGTGGCCAAGGAGATTATCGAGCGTGAGTTGGGTATGACCATTCCGATTGCGGGCTTGCAGAAGAATGACAAGCACCAGACCCACGAATTGCTGTTTGGAAATCCGCTTGAAGTGGTTGAACTGCCTCGTAACTCGCAAGAATTTTTCCTCCTGCAACGCATTCAGGACGAGGTACACCGCTTTGCCATTGAGTTTCACCGTCAGGTTCGTTCGAAAAATTCTTTCTCTTCAAAATTGGATGGTATTGAGGGTTTAGGACCAAAGCGCAAGCAGGCTCTGATGAAACATTTCAAATCCATTGGCAATATCCAAGCAGCAAACATACAAGAAATCGCCGAAGCAGGTGTGCCTTATAAGGTAGCGGAGAAGGTCAAGGAGAAGTTGAACAATGAAAATTGAACGCTCTGCCATTTTATGGTAAAATAAAAGATAATGACTGTAGAAGGAGAAAGCAATGGCTTTTGGAGAAGAAAAACACAAGAAAACTTTATTTGAACGCTTTACATTATTGATTGTTATTATTATGGTGGTTGCCACGATCGCTGGTTTAATTTTCCCTGCAATCAATGCATTAATGAACTAAAAGGCGCTTTTTAGCGTCTTTTTCAGAGAAAGATTAGGTAGATTATGAGTATGTTTTTAGATACTGCCAAGATTAAGGTCAAGGCAGGTAAGGGTGGCGACGGGATGGTTGCCTTCCGTCGTGAAAAATACGTTCCCAACGGAGGTCCGTGGGGTGGTGACGGTGGTCATGGCGGTCACGTTATTTTCAAGGTAGACGAAGGCTTGCGTACCCTCATGGATTTTCGTTACAACCGCATTTTCAAGGCGGATGCCGGTGAAAAAGGTATGACCAAGGGCATGCACGGTCGTGGTGCGGAAGATTTGATTGTGCGCGTGCCACAGGGAACAACCGTTCGTGATGCGGAGACTGGCAAGGTTATCACCGACTTGGTGGAGCATGGTCAGGAGTTCGTCATTGCCCACGGTGGTCGTGGTGGCCGTGGAAATATCCGCTTTGCCACGCCGAAAAATCCTGCGCCTGAAATTGCTGAGAATGGTGAACCAGGTGAGGAACGCAATCTGGAATTAGAACTAAAAGTTCTGGCGGACGTTGGTCTGGTTGGTTTCCCATCTGTTGGGAAATCCACTCTCCTCAGTGTTATTACAGCTGCCAAGCCAAAAATTGGTGCCTACCATTTTACAACCATTGTACCGAATTTGGGAATGGTGCGAACTAAATCAGGCGAATCCTTTGCGGTTGCCGATCTGCCAGGCTTGATTGAGGGAGCTAGTCAAGGTGTCGGCCTGGGGACGCAATTCCTCCGTCATATTGAACGGACGCGTGTTATCTTGCACGTTCTGGACATGTCAGCCAGCGAAGGCCGTGATCCCTATGAGGACTATGTGGCCATTAACAATGAATTGGAAACCTACAATCTTCGTCTCATGGAACGTCCGCAGATTATTGTTGCCAATAAGATGGACATGCCAGATGCGGAAGAGAATTTGAAAGAATTCAAGAAGAAATTGGCCGCTAACTATGATGAGTTTGACGAACTGCCACAGATTTTCCCGATTTCCGGTATTGCTCATCAAGGATTGGAAAACTTGCTGGAGGCGACAGCAGAATTGCTTGAGAAAACGCCAGAATTCTTGCTGTATGAAGATTCTGATTTCCAAGAGGAAGAAGCTTACTATGGTTTCAATCCAGATGAACCTGAATTTGACATCAGCCGTGCGGATGATGCCAGCTGGATCTTGTCTGGCGATAAGCTAGAAAAACTCTTTACCATGACCAACTTTGACCGCGACGAATCTGTCATGAAATTCGCCCGTCAGTTGCGTGGAATGGGTGTTGATGAAGCCCTCCGTACGCGTGGTGCCAAGGACGGTGACACTGTCCGCATCGGCAAATTTGAATTTGAATTTGTTGATTAGTGAAAAAGTCCAGTGGACTGTTTCAGCTGGTATCCCAGAAACTGGAAGGCGACCATAAGACTGACTGTCCCGCTATTATTCAACAATCATCAACCTGAGCTTGTGTTTCAGGACTACATTTTATTCCTCAAGGAGGTATGCAATGGGTGATAAACCAATATCCTTCAAAGATAAGGATGGAAATTTTGTTTCGGCAGCCGATGTTTGGAATGCTGAAAAATTGGAAGAGCTTTTCAATAAACTCAACCCCAATCGTAAACTTCGTTTGGAACGCGAGCGATTGGCCAAGGAAACTACGGAATCATAAAATATTACCTGCCAATATCTGTTGGCAGGTTGTTTCTTACTTCTATTTTTGTAAATTTTCTTGAAAATATTCCAACATATAAAGAAAACTTATAGGATATTTTCACAGTTTCGTTTTACATTTTCTATGTCGTGTGATACTATTGGTTCATTCCAATGGAAAGTTAAGGTATAAACAATGACATCAACATTCAATCAAATCTCTGAAACTAATCGTTCAGAATTTATCCAACGTCTATTTGACACAAATATGACAAATGAAGAAGTTGCGCCTCTTTTGTCTCTGACTGAGGAAGAAGTTGCTGTTTTGCGTTTGCAAACTGCATAAGAAATATTAAAATCATACCTTACATAGCTTTTATCAATTTTATTGGAAAAAGATGATATAATGATGAAAAATTATGCAGTTCTCTATTGACAAAAGTCTTGAAAACAGGTATGATAGTTACAAAATAAACAGTGAAAGGAAACAAGCTATGCTGAAAAAGGGTCGCATGACTATGCTTGCTCATACTTATTTCTACGGCTATTTTAGATAGTGTTTGTAGACATGGTAGACATGGATGCAAACACAAAATCGTAAGGTTTGTATCTATGTGGCTGTAGTTGTTTTGACCTGTGCCCATAGATGATACATCTAAACGGCACGCAGCATTCATCTTGTTTTCTAAATGCAGTTGAATAGTGGGGACCGTTTAGAGTGATTCTAGGCGGTCTTTTTCTGGTTTGATTGCTTCATTGTATAATTATTAAAAGGAGATAAATCATGAGATTTAAAAAGTTGATTCTTAGTTCAGTGGCAGTTTTATCTGCCGTGACTCTTGCTGCTTGTAGCGCAAATGGTTCAGATGACCAGACGACAAAAGTCGGCATTATTCAATACGCAGAGCATGAGGCTTTGACCGGTGCACGTAAGGGCTTTGTGGAGGCACTTGCTGCAGCGGGTTATAAGGAAGGTGAAAACCTGACCATTGACCTGCAAAATTCGCAAGGTGACCAAGCTAACTTGCAGACCATGGTCGAGCAATTGGCTGGGAAGAATGACCTCAACTTTGCTATTGCAACACCAGCAGCTCAGGCTATGTTGAATGCTGACAGTGAGACTCCGAGCGTCTTTACAGCTGTTACAGATCCTGTTGAGGCAGGTTTGGTTGAGTCGCTTGATGCACCCGGTGGAAGTATGACGGGTTCGATTGACGCGACGGATGTAGAAGGGCAGATTGATATGTTGCTCAAGGTCGTACCGTCAGCGAAAACAGTTGGTATTTTTTATAATTCAAGCGAAGTGAATTCAGAAGTACAGGCTAAGCAAGCTAAGAAAGCTTTGGAGGCCAAGGGGGTTAAGGTTGAAGTCGCAACTGTTACGACAACCAATGATGTGCAACAGGCTATTACTTCATTAGCTGGTAAGGTCGATGCCATTTACCTGCCGACGGATAATACTGTAGCGTCAACTGCGTCAACTATTGGTGAGGTGCTCAAGGTGGCAAAAGTTCCGTCTATCGGAAGTGATGCTGCTTACTTGGAAGGGGTTCTCTTCACTTACGGTGTGGATTACCATGCAATCGGTGTTCAGGCAGGTGAATTGGCTGCCAAAATCTTGGACGGAGAAAAACCGGCTGATTTGCCTGTTCAAAAACCACAAACTGCAGCTATCGCTATCAACGAAGAAATGGCTGTAGCAGTAGGGATTGACCCAGAAACCATTAAAGCATTAGAAAAGTAAAAACGTGTAAGGTAGGGAAGAGAGAATGAAATTAGTAAAAAAATTGACAAGTATAACCTTGGTGGGTGCAGGCTTGTTGGCTTTGGCAGCTTGTTCATCTGGCTCGGAGGAAAAATCGACAGAAGGTGCCGTTAAGGTTGGTGTCCTTCAGTACATGGAACATGAATCTTTGACGGCGGCACGCGAAGGATTTGTGGCAGAACTGGCTGATAATGGCTACAAAGAGGGTGACAAATTGGTCTTGGATTACCAAAATGCTCAGGGTGATCAGGCCAACTTGCAAACTATTTCAGAGCAATTGATTGACGGTAATGACCTTGTCTTGGCCATTGCAACACCGGCAGCGCAAAGTTTGGCAACGGTATCGACTGAAACACCGATTTTATTTACCGCGGTGACGGATCCGATTTCAGCAGACTTGGTGGAAAGCCTTGAAAAGCCGGGTGGCTTGTTGACAGGTACTTCTGATCAGGCTCCAATTGATAAACAGGTTGAATTGTTGGGCCAAGCAGTTCCCGATGCTAAAACAGTCGGCATTCTGTACACGACGAGCGAACGCAATTCGGAAGTCCAAGTAGAACAAGCTGAGAAATTGCTCAAGGAGGCTGGCTACAAGGTTGTACTGAAAGGAATTACCAGCTCCAACGAAGTACAAGATGCGACAACGAGCTTGATGAAGGATGTGGATGCTGTATTTGTGCCAACGGACAATACTGTTGCTGCGACCATGTCTATGATTGGTGAATTGTCAGCTGAGCACAAGGTTCCAGTTATCGGTGGTTCAACAGACATGGTTGACCAAGGTGGTCTTTTGACATACGGTACCAACTATGAGGCGCTTGGACGTCAGACAGCCAAAATGGCCATTAAGATTATCGAAGGCGAGAAAGAAGTTACCGAGATTCCTGTAGAATATCCAGAAGCGGTCAATCTTCATGTCAATGAAGAAATGGCGCAAAAACTGGGAATTGACACCTCAAAACTATCCGTTTCTGAGTAAAAAATGGGAGCATGACAGGACCTAGCATCGCTAGTCCGTTGTCATGCCCCCGCACAGTTGATTAGGGCAGGTTCGGAGCGCAAATCGCCTGTTGTTATGGCTTGCTAAGCAATCCTTATCTCCAACCTTTCACAGTTCCCCAAACTGTGAAAGCCAATCAACCACTGCGCTGAGATGTTGTATGAATAGCAGTGGATGCTCAGCGCTTATTTAACATGAAACTTTTAAGGAGAAAATTGTGGATATAATTTTATCAAGTATATCGCAAGGGCTACTGTGGTCCATTATGGCGATAGGTGTTTACTTGACGTTTAGAATTTTAGATATTGCTGATTTGACGGCAGAAGGTGCCTATCCTCTGGGTGCTGCAGTTTGTGCGACAGGGATTGTCAATGGGCTAAATCCTCTTGTATCGACCTTCCTTGCCTTGTTTGCAGGTATGATTGCAGGCTTGGTTTCTGGACTCTTGCATACTAAAATGAAAATTCCAGCCCTGTTGACAGGTATCGTGACCTTGACAGGTTTGTATTCGATTAACCTGAAAATCCTCGGCAAAGCCAACGTTGCTCTCTTGAAACAAGTGACCTTGGTGACGCAATTGCAGGACTTAGGCTTGTCTAAGATAAATGCGGTTCTCTTGATTGGTGCGGTCTTTGTTATGGCAGTCATTCTGCTGTTGACGCTCTTGTTCAACACGCAAATTGGTCTGGCCATTCGTTCGACAGGGGACAATATTCCCATGAGTGAAGCCAACGGTATCAATGTGGACAAGATGAAGATTTACGGATACATGTTGTCCAATGGTCTGATAGCACTCTGTGGTGCGCTTTTGACCCAAAACAATGGCTATGCGGATTTGAACTCTGGAACAGGAACCATTGTTATCGGATTGGCATCGGTGATTATCGCAGAAGTTGTTTTGCGGAACTTGCGTTTGGGATGGCGTCTGGCATCTGTGGCTCTGGGTTCGGTTATCTATCGCTTGATTATCCTTGCGATTTTGGAAATTCCGGGCATGGATGCGGACCTTGTCAAACTCTTCTCAGCGATTTTGTTGGCAGTTGTCCTGTATGTGCCAGAATTGCAGAAGAAGCTCAATATTCGCCGTCCAAAATTAAACGGAACTGCATAGGAGGTTCAGATGAGTACAATTTTATCAATAGAAAATATTCATAAGACCTTCGAGGCGGGTACAGTCAATGAGAACCATGTTCTGCGTGGTCTGTCTCTTGATGTTCAAGAAGGTGATTTTATTTCCATTATCGGTGGTAATGGAGCAGGGAAGTCAACGTTCATGAATTCACTTGCTGGTGCTTTGACGGTGGATTCTGGCGACATTTTGCTGGAAGGCAAGTCCATTAAGCATGTGCCAGCAGCTAAGCGTTCAAAAGACATTAGTCGTGTTTTCCAAGATCCGAAAATGGGAACTGCTTCTCGTTTGACCATTGAGGAAAATATGGCCATTGCCTACCGTCGTGGATTGTCTCGTGGCCTGGGTTGGGGTGTCAAAGAAAGTGAACGCGCTATCTTTAAAGAAGCTCTCAAAGAACTTGGTCTTGGACTTGAAAATCGGATGAAGGTCGACACGCAATTCCTATCGGGTGGTCAACGTCAAGCCTTGACACTCATGATGGCATCGCTGGTTAAGCCCAAAGTCCTACTTTTGGATGAGCATACGGCGGCCCTCGATCCTAAGACCAGTGATATGGTGATGGACTTGACCAAGAAAATTGTTGAAGGTCAAAAATTGACAGCCCTCATGATTACCCACAATATGGAAAATGCCATCCAGTACGGAAATCGTCTGGTCATGCTCCATCGGGGACAGATTGTTGTCGATGTCCAAGGTGAGGAGAAGAAGACCCTGACCGTGCAGCACCTCATGGACCTCTTCTATAAAAACAGCGGTGAAAAGATTGCTGACGACGAAATGATTTTGTAAAGACAGAAAAATGAGGTTGGGCATAAAGTCCAACCTCATTTTTCTGATTATATGACTTTTAGTCCGTCACGCTCCGTAAGGTACGTGACAAATAAACCACCCGCTATGCGGGTGCGCGACGAAGGTTATACCAAAAAACTCCAAACGCGATACAATAAAGGTGTTCAAGCCTATTGTAAAGCGAAAGGAGAAAAATATGGCGCAGAAGGCACATAGTTTATCACATACAAAGTGGCTATGTTCTACCACATTGTCTTCACCCCTAAGTATAGACGAAAAATTATCTACAATCAATATCGAAGTAGTCTTGGAGAGATATTTCGACGATTGTGTAGTTATAAAGGTGTTGAAATTATCGAAGGTCATCTGATGCCAGACCATGTTCATATGCTTGTCTTGATACCCCCAAAACTTGCAATTTCCGATTTTATGGGATATTTGAAAAGTAAAAGTGCTCTAATGGTATTTGATAAACACGCTAATTTGAAATATAAGTACGGGAATCGTAAGTTTTGGGCTAGAGGCTACTATGTTAGTACGGTTGGGCTGAACGAAAAGACAGTTGCGAAATACATTCGCGAGCAAACAACTAATCTGGGAGATTAGTTGTTCAATGACATTGCACTTGATTCTTGAGTGTCAAAGAGTATGAAGCTCCATTTTCAGATGGCAGTTTTAGAACAAGATAAAAGCCCGTTGTTACGGGCATTAGTCAAGTAATTATAGCACTAACCTGAACGAAGTTCAGCGAACGTCTTTAGACGTCGCTGGAGAGAAACAGCTTATAGCCGGTGTACAAGCCACCCGTTCTCACGGGTGGTTATGACTTTTTATAAATGTGAATAAATATCAAAATATTAATAATTGAAAATAAATAATCGTAGTGATATAATTTGGGGTATGAGAATAGACTTTATTTAGAGTAGGGGAATCAATATGGGTAAATTATTAGCAACTCGAATGCGTAGTCGGAGAAAAGAGTTAGGCTTATCTCAGGTTGAGTTGGCTTCCGGAATTTGTGAGCAGGGACAGATTAGTAAAATCGAACGCGACATAGACTATAGTCCTGGAGCTGATGTGGTATATGCCCTAGCTAAAAAGTTGAATGTAACAATGGATTACTTTTTTGATGAGGAAATTCATGTTGAGTCAGACTTTTTGACTCAATTTCGTAGCGTGTCTAAAAAGTTTTTAGAGAGACGAGATTTTGAGTCGTTAAAATATATCTATGAGTTGGAAACTGCAAAGATGGTGAAACTACCGCTCTCAGATCAGTTATATCTTCAATGGATTGAAGCTATTGTTCTGTTTAATTATGATCACAAGCAGGATGAAGCCATAAAAAAACTTGAAACTATCTTGTCGAAATACAGTGAATATGATTGGGAATACTTGAATATTTCAAATAGTTTGTTGCATTTCTACTTCAAAACAGCCAATAACTCAAAATTTGAAGAAGTTTATAGTCATATGACTTCACTTTTTAAAAGTGTTAAGGCCCGAACGATTGAGCAGTTAGAGATATTGATTAAATGTCGGTATAACTTTTGTCGATACCTATGGTTAAACAAACAAGCAGAGAGAGCGATAAGTGAAACACTTGAAACAATTGATATTTGTCTCAAGAACAATAGTTTCTATTGTTTAGCTAATCTTTACTGCTTACTTGGAAATGTTAGTGAAGGTTTTTCAAGGACTGATAAAGTAAAAGAATACTTTGTGACCGCTCAAAATATATATCAGCTTGAGAGAAATGATAAGATGGCTTTAGAAATTGAACGATTCATTAGCGAGACCTTTCAATGATATATAAAATAAAATTGTCCAAGCAACTCAGTGTTCAACGGGTTGCTTTTCTTGTACAGTCATTATAGGGTATAACACCTTTTAATTCAATCATATTTTATTCGTTTAAAAATAAAAAACAGAAAATATAAAAATATTTATAAAAATAGTTGACGAATAATATATTCAAATGATAAAATATAATCAAGAAAAAGGAAAGGGGTTGCAGATTATGAAAAAGGCAACTAAAAAGTTTATTGTCGCAGTTTTATTGGTGGGTTTATTGGTTATTGTTGGTAAACCATCTGGTAATACCACTCCAGCCCCTTTAGGCTTTGATCCAGGTGAATTATATACTGTAAATATTTAAAATAAGGATTGTACAATGCATATGCATTTTACTGCACTAGTCGAGGCTATACATTCTCTGGAATGGCTAACTTCTTTAATGGTGGTGTTAGTATTGGTTGCTACAAATAAATCTTGATGTTTGATTTTCTAGATTGTAGTTTAATTAGACAGTGAGGCGGATAAACTATGTTCTAGAGAAGAATATAGTTTATCCGCTTTTAACTTTTAGAGAGTCCAGTTCTAATTCTTCAAATTGTTAGTCATCATTTTTGGAGGTAGTATGCTTGAAGTAAAAGAATTATGTAAATCATTTGGTAGCCATTGTGTTTTAGATAGCCTATCGATAACATTTGGAAAAACAGGTATCACAGTTATTGTAGGTTTAAATGGCTCTGGAAAGACTGTTTTTCTAAATTCGGTATCAGGAATTATTCAGTACGATAGTGGTGAGGTGTTATTGGATGGTAATTCTAATGGAAGTGATACTTTCAAAAAGAACATTTTTTACATTCCTTCTGACTCCTATCTACCAGAATATTTAACTGGCAATGAATATGCAGATTTTGTCCAGTCACGATATGAAAACTCAAGTAAGTCCATCTTTTCTGAGATATCTTGCCTTTTAGATATGACTGAAGCGTTGGAAAAAGCAATAGAGTCTTACTCATTTGGTATGAAAAAGAAACTTCAAATTGCTTTGGGACTTTCATTGAATGTGGGGTATCTTCTTGCTGATGAAGTTTTTAGTGGACTAGATTTAGAAACAGTTATTCTTACCCAAGAGTTATTTGGACTGTATGCCAAGAAACACAAGGTCTTGCTCGTTTCTCATGAGCGGAATATTATAAACCAATTTTCCAATGATATCTTATTAATGAGGAAAGGGAAACTAACGGAGTTTAAGGGTACAGCAGATGAACTTTCTGAATACATCTATCAGCAAGGGAAAATTGCTGAAAAACTTCAAAAAATTAAAGAACTCATTTGATCTGGTGTCATTTTATTATAATGATGCTTTAAAAGGTTTTTTGAACAGGCCATTTTTCAAAAAAAAGAGAAATCAATTCCTCGTAGCCATTATTGGTTTTGTCCTATATTTTTGGTATTTCTTATCTAATGTCCGTGAGATTGGACGTTTAGGTGAGGGTGCTAGAGGGTTGGATTTAGAAACATTTACAGAACTAACTCGTATAACAATTATGAGTTATGTCAATATGTGCATCATTCTATCAGTTGCTCTGTTTGTTTTTGTAAATTCAATCATAACATTAACTAAAAGCTCAGTCTATATAACGAATATACTCCCTTACAGTAGAAGAGAGATATTAGTTGCTCAAAAATTATTCAAAATAGGAGTAGCACTAGTAGGTTATGAGTCGATTTTGCTCTTAGTATTCCCACTATTTGGACAATTACCTATTATCAAAGTAAGTGATCAATTGATGTTGCTATTATTGTTTCATAGTATTTTTGTAGCTATTTTTTCAATAATGGATGCATTGTATGCTATTTTTGCAAAGGTAGCGACAAAATTCGCTAAATTTTCAGTTGCTTCAGTGTTATTTGTTTTAGACATATTTTTTACATTATTTTGTGCAACATATCTGGTATATTTCAAAATAGGTATAGACACATATGTAGGAAGAATCTCAATTGCCCTTACAGATCTAATTGTGATCATGCTTTTAATAGCTCTTATTATTCTCATTATTGTGATGTTTTTGAGTTATAAATTTACTTTAAATATTCAAGAGTATAAGAAGTTGTCCTATGGTTTGATTAGATTGCCAATGATTAAACTTAATTTGAGTACAACTTTTCCAGCTATTTATCGACATAAAAGTTTTATTCATTCATTAACATTAATCACAATTTTTTCACTTATTATTACTTACCAATTAGGTTTAAGAAGCGGATTAGAGACACTCGCTAATTTAAATTCCCTTCTGGTATTCTCTGCTATAAGCTATGCGGATGCAACAGCTAGAATTAGAAAATACTATGATTTTTATAGGGTTGGTCTGATTGAAGAAGTAATTTCATTGGTGTTGGGAGGAATAATACTATCTGCGGCGCCTTTAGTTATCGCAGTTTACCTGAAAGGATCGATGTTACCATTTTTCATGTCCATGGCAATTTATTTATGCGCTTTGATAGCGGGGCTTCTTTTTCCAACTACTCAGGGTAATCTTAACGAGACAGCATCAACAACTACCACAGTCTTTCTATCCATAGTACTCTATCTTGTTTTAAGGAATGATAATGTTTATCTTTCATCGGCTATATTAGTAGTGTTATTACTCATACTGAGTGTATTTCTAGCAAAAGAAAGAAGGTATTGAAATGAACAAAAAATTACTCAATTACTTCAAATGGGGAAATATCGCTTATCTATTTTTAGTGGCTATTGATTTAATTGTAGAACTTTTTCAAATTAATGAAAGTGGAACAGTTTTGACACTTTTTGGAGTAAAAATTATTAGTAGAATTACTCCAAGTGAATTAAATACGACTTTTTTACTACACCATAGATTGATTATCTCCTATATTGTGACTATGGCAGTATTCTTACTAACAGGCTATCTCTTAAATAAAAGAAAATTAAGAGAGAATCCAGTATGACAGTTTGGGAAATCATAGTACAACTTCCACTAGTTTTACTAACCGTGGTCGTTCATGAGCTATTACACTACTTGACTGCGTATTTTCTTGGATATAATCCTAAATTTGAATTTGAAAAATTTCTTGTTCCCTCAGTGAAGTTTTTAAATAAGGGCAGAGATATTGATAATTTTATGATAGCATTAGTTGCTCCTGTTGGTATGGTACTGATTGGACTTCTAATACCAGATAATAATGCTTTTTTGGCTTTAGCAAGAATAGTTTGTTTCTTGAATGTTTTACACATTTTTCCGTTTTGTACAGATGGGCAAGTTATTCTATTATCATTACTGAATATAGTGAGAAAAGGAGGAAAGGCATGAAGAGATTCTTTAAAATTATGCTAGTTGGTGTTGCAGTGTTAGTGTGCTTCATAGTAGGATATCAATGGGCTATAGGTGCTGATAAGGCTCCTGAATATAATACGAATACAGCACAATTTATTCATGAAGAACCAGAGAGTGTAATCAATAAAATCGAAGATGGAGAAGAAGGGATTTATTACTTTGGTTTTGCAGCATGTCCTTGGTGCGTAGAATTAATTCCGATTCTAGATGATGCGTTGGTGACAACTAATCAGAAGGCTTATGTTGTAGATACAAGGAGTAAAGGTTTCACAGATACTCTTCGTAGTCGATTGAAAAAAGTATATGAGAAACATCATGATGATGAACTATCTGTCCCATTTTTAGTAGTTATTGCAGAGGATGGTTCAGTTCAAACACACGTAGGAACAGTAGAAAACCATGATGCTCACAAGGAAAAACTAACGGACGGGCAGAAAAAGGAGTTAAAACAATTATTAGTGGGCATGCTTCAATGAACGTATATTTGATTATCATGTTGCAATTGTTAATTTTAGTATAAAATGAAATGAAGACTTTGTTATGACGAAAAGCATTAAAAAGATTACTGGAATTGTAGGAAAACGCCTATGATATACAAAACCATCCATTTCATAAGAAAACTGTCCCTATCCCACATTGTTTTAAAGACGAGACGGTGACGTGGCATTAGTTTGAATTTCAGGATTTTAGAACTTGTCTGACTCAATGATTCAGCATGGAGTTCACTAAAATATAAGAAAAAATACATTGAGGTCATGCTCGATGTATTTTTGGGCTCTTTGTCACTGTAGTGGGTTGATGTCAGCTAACACCTAGAGAGGACGAACTTCGTTCTCTCTTTCTTTATCTCTTTCTTGTTTTTAGGAGATAGGCTGAAAAGGGCTCTTCCCAGCCCTTTTCACTGTTCAAAGCGATCAAAATCTATTTTTTAAAGTTTTCATCTTCCTGAAACCAAAGGCATTTCTTTTAATGACTTTGATGAGATTATTGGTAGCTTCCAGTTTGGCGTTGGAATATGGCAATTCCATGGCGTTTAAAACCTTGTCTTTATCCTTTAGAAATGTCTTAAATACAGTCTGGAAAATAGGATTAACATTGGCTATTTCCTGTTCGATAAGGTCAAAGAAATGAACTGAGTTTTTCTCTTGGAAATGGAATAAGAGAAATTGATAGAGTTCATGGTGCTGTCAGAGTTCCTCGGAGTAAGACAGGAGTTTTTCCAGTATTTCCTTGTTAGTCAAATGCATGCGAAACATAGGGTGATAAAATCGTTTATCGCTGAGTTTACGGCTATCTTGTTGAAGTAAATCAGTCCGGTGGACTGATTTAGCCTGAGCCTAGAAATAAGAAAGCGAGGTTTCCAGTAGCGTTTCAAGGCTCGGTATTCCTGCGATTTTCTATCGAGTTGATTCATGATTTGAATGCGAAGCGGTTTATAGCACGACTAAGGTGTTGCACGATATGAAAGCGGTCAAGTACTATCTTGGCATTTGGGAGTGAAACAGTCTGGGAATAGACTGTTTCGGCCTGAGCCTAGAAATTGGAGAGCGAAGGGTTTAGCCACTACAGAAATTATAGAGCCAAAAATAGACTACTGATTTCATGCAAGTCAGTAGTCTTTTTTCTTATGGTTGTAAAAATTCTAGCATTTCTTCCATCGGAATTTGGTGAATAGCTGCCTGTCCTAATGTTGGGACAATAACCAGCTTGATGGATTTGCCACGAGCTTTCTTGTCGCGAGTCAAGGCTGCGTAGAGCTCCTCACTATTCCAAGGTTGATGGCTGGTCGGCAGTCCAAATTTTTGGCACATAGCGATAATTAGGTCGGTAATGCCAGCAGACATGAGGCCTTTTTCTTCAGCAACGCGCGATAGCTGGACCATTCCGATAGCAACAGCCTCGCCGTGCATAACTTGACCGTAACCAGCAGTCGCCTCGATAGCGTGACCAATGGTATGACCAAAGTTCAAATAGAGTCGGACGCCATTATCCAATTCATCCTCGACAACGACCTTGCGCTTAACGTCACAAGAGCGATAGATGATGGTTTCAGCATGGGCCAAAATACTCTCAGTAGAAGCATCCATGTCTGACAAGAGATCCCAGAGTTCGACATCATCAATCAAACCGTATTTGATAACCTCACCCATGCCCTCAATCAATTCGCGTGTGCCCAGGGTTTCGAGGGTGTTAGGGTCAATGAGAACACCATCAGGTTGGCAGAAGGTGCCGACCATGTTTTTGGCAAAGGGCGTGTTGACCCCAGTTTTTCCACCGATAGACGAATCAACCTGAGCGGTCAGGCTAGTTGGGACTTGGAGGAAATGAATGCCCCGCATATAGGTTGAAGCCACAAAGCCAGCCAAATCACCGACCACACCGCCACCAAGGGCCAAGATGCCGTCACTTCGGGTCATGCCTCCTTGAACAAGAAATTCATAGGCTTGATTGACCGTATCCAGATTTTTGGATGCTTCACCTTCTGGAAAGGCAAATGCGATGGTTTCAAAACCAGCTGTTTCAAGACTAGCTCTGGCCGTTTCCAGATAGAGTGAGGCAACATGGTCATCCGTAATAATCGCAATTTTTTGTGGCTTCCAGAGCGAGCTTGCCCAAGCACCGACCTGCGCTAAGCTTCCTTTTTCGATAAGAATATCATAGGGATTTTGGGGAAGATTGACAGTTAGTTTCATGCTGTGTCCTCTCTAGTTGATGTCATATTTTTCGACTAATTGTTTCCAAATCAAGTCCGTCGGCATTTCTTTGCCTGTCCAAGCCTCAAAAGCCTCAGCAGCTTGAAAGAGTAGCATACCTAGACCATTGATGCTTGGAATACCTTGTTCCTTGGCTAGTTTGAGCAAGGGCGTCTCAAAAGGTTGGTAAATCACGTCAGCCACTAAACTGTTATTTGGAAATACAATAGTTTTCTGAATTGGCAGAGACTGACCATCCATGCCGACGCTGGTTCCATTGACGAGCAAGTCAGACTTTGTAACATGCTCCTGAACCAAGTCCTGATTGTCAATCGGTAATACCAGAATGGAGCGACCGGTTGCTTGGGCAATACGGTTAGCAGTAGCCTGCGTTCTGTCCAGACTTTGTTGGCGACAGAAAATTGTGATTCCCTTGGCACCATCCAAAGCAGCCTGGGCAATGATAGCTGTAGCAGCACCGCCTCCGCCCAGAATGGTCAGTCTTTTATCTGCTACATGGAAGTTCAGTTGTTTTTCCAAACTCTTAAAAAATCCGATGCCGTCTGTATTGTGCCCAATCAATTGGCCATGGCGGTGAATGACCGTATTGACCGCGCCGATTAAGCGAGCAGACTCTGTCAATTCGTCTAGGTAGGGAATAACCGCCTGCTTGTAGGGCATGGAGAGATTGATACCAAACATGTCGTAGCGCTTAATGTTGTCAAGTGTGACTGGTAGGTCTTGCTCTGCTATTTCCCAAGCCACGTAGACCCCATTGACCCCAGTCTCTTCAAAGGCAAGATTGTGAATGAAGGGAGAAATGGAGTGTTTAATGGGTTTGGCTACCACAGCAGCCAGGCGCGTATAGCCGTCAATCGTCATGTGAGACCTCTCAAATGTATCAGCAGATTAGATGGTTTCGTGGATTTCACGAATCAGTGCTTCAGTTTTATCCCAACCAAGGCAAGGGTCGGTAATGGATTTACCAAAGGTTTCTGGGCTATCCTGACGACCATCTTCTAAGTAAGATTCAATCATAAAGCCACGAACATACTTGCGAATATCGTCGTTCCAATCGCGGTTAATCAGGGTTTGACGGACAATGCGGATTTGTTCCAGATAATTTTTGCCAGAATTATCATGGTTGGTGTCGATGACGATGAAAGGATTTTTGAAACCAAAGTTCTGGTATTGCTTGATAGTTTTTAAGAGAATATCGTAGTAGTAGTTGGGTTCGTTGATGCCTTGTTCTGTACTAGCACCACGAAGAATAGCATGAGCCAGCGGATTGCCATCTGTATCGACTTCCGCATCACGGTAGATGAAATTCTGCTTGTTTTGCGCAGCGTAAATGGCATTGAACATGACAGTCAAATTGCCAGAAGTAGGATTTTTCATTCCAGTCGGCATGTCAATACCAGAGGCCACAAAGCGGTGTTCCTGATCTTCGACCGAACGGGCACCGATAGCATGGTAGGACACCAAGTCTTCCACCAAGGGGAAGTTAGCCGAGTAAAGCATTTCATCTGCAGTGGTCAAGCCTGTTTCTGTGATGACACGGTAGTGCAAATTGCGTACGGCCGCAATACCGTTAATCAAATCAGGCAATTTTGAGGTATCTGGCTGGTGAACCAGCCCCTTGTAGCCTTCGCCATTGGTACGGGGCTTAGCCGTATAAACCCGCATGACCATGAAAATCTTATCTTTGACCTCGTCTTGCAATTTAGACAGACGGCGGGCATATTCCAAAACGGCCTCTTCGTTATCCGAAGAACATGGGCCGATGACCAATAAGAGGCGGTCATCCTCACCGCGGATGACTTTTTTTAGTTCCTCGTCACGCTTTTCTTTAGCAACTAGGAAGTCTCCTTCTAGTTTAGATAATTCTTTGACTTGTTCAATGTTGATGCGTGTGCTGCGCTGATGAATTCCCATAGCTTGTTTCCTATCTGTTTATCTGTTGTAAATTTCTCGAATGAGTTCCTCAGTTTTGTCCCAACCAAGGCAAGGGTCGGTAATGGATTTTCCGTAAACTTCGGCGTTGTCCTGACGTCCATCTTCCAGATAGGACTCAATCATGAAGCCGCGGACGTAGTCACGGATTTCTTGATTCCAATCGCGGTTAATCAGGGTTTGACGAACAATGCGGATTTGTTCCAAATAATTTTTACCAGAATTATCGTGGTTGGTATCAATGATAATAAATGGATTAGCCAAACCGAATTGTTTGTAGAGGTCAATGGTTTCCAAGAGATTATCGTAGTAGTAGTTTGGCAGGTATTTGCCACTTTCTGTCACTGCACCACGCAGGATAACGTGAGCCAGCGGATTTCCAGATGTTTCAACCTCTGTGTTGTTGAAGAGGAAGGACTGCTTTTTCTGAGCCGCGAAAATACCGTTAAACATGACCTTGAGGTTACCAGATGTAGGGTTTTTCAAGCCAGTTGGCACATCAATTCCAGACGCCACAAAACGGTGTTGCTGATTTTCAACCGAACGGGCACCAACGGCAATATAAGATACCAAATCATCAACAAGTGGCAGGTTTTCAGGATAAAGCATCTCGTCGGCCGTCGTCAAACCAGTCTCGGTAATGACACGGTAGTGGAGGTTGCGGACAGCCTTGATACCGTTGATGAGACTAGGTGCTGCATCGGTCTTGGGCTGGTGCATGAGACCCTTGTAGCCGTCGCCATTGGTACGGGGCTTAGCCGTGTAGACACGCATGACCATAAAGATTTTGTCCTTGACTTCTTCTTGAAGCTTGGCTAAACGATAAGCATAGTCTAAAACAGCCTCTTCATTGTCAGAAGAGCAAGGTCCGATGACCAAGAGCAGACGGTCGTCTTCGCCTTTTAAAATAGCCTCTAACTCACGGTCGCGCGCTCCTTTTTTGGCTAAGGTTTCTGGGGATAATTTTGAATGGTCTCTTACATCCTGAATATCAATTTTTTCGCTAATTGGTGTAAACACTAGATAATCTCCTTGATTGATAAAATTTCTTTTTATTATACCATGAAAGCAGCTATTATTAAAACCATATCTATGTTTTTCGAAAAATTTACAGTAAATTCTGAAAATTTTATCAAATATAGGTATTTTCAAAGATAAAATGGCATAAAAATCTGAAAATATTCTGCAAATGTGGTAGAATGAAAGGGAAACTATGTGAGGTATGGAAATGAAATTAAGAACAAATGCAAGAGCCTTAGAAGGTACGATACGCGTTCCGGGTGATAAATCCATCAGCCACCGTTCCATTATTTTTGGATCCTTGGCAAAAGGCGTAACTCGTGTTCATGATATTTTGCGTGGTGAGGATGTCCTCTCGACCATGCAGGTTTTTCGTGATTTAGGCGTGACGATTGAGGATAATGGGGATGTGGTTGAGGTTCACGGTGTTGGCTTTGATGGCTTGCAGGCTCCTAAAAATGCCCTTGATATGGGGAATTCAGGGACATCTATTCGTTTGATTTCAGGTGTCTTGGCTGGTCAAGAGTTTGAAGCGACCATGTTTGGCGATGATTCGCTGTCAAAGCGTCCTATGGATCGTGTGACGGTGCCGCTCAGCCAAATGGGTGTAACCGTTTCTGGTCAGACAGACCGTGATTTGCCACCTTTGACCATCAAAGGTACCAAGTCCCTCAAGCCGATTTCCTATCAATTGCCAGTAGCATCTGCTCAGGTAAAATCTGCTCTCTTATTTGCAGCTTTGCAGGCAGAAGGTGAGTCTGTTATTATCGAAAAAGAAATCACTCGTAACCACACGGAGGATATGATTGTCCAATTTGGGGGTCATTTGTCTGTTGATGGCAAGGAGATCCGTATCACAGGTGGGCAGGAATTTACAGCGCAAGAAATTGTTGTCCCTGGAGATATTTCCAGTGCGGCCTTCTGGTTGGTGGCTGGACTAGTTGTGCCTGGTTCAAAAATTACCCTTGAAAACGTCGGCGTCAATGAAACACGGACGGGGATTTTGGACGTCATCAAGGCTATGGGTGGCAAGATGACCTTGTCCAATGTGGATGAGATTGCCAAATCAGCGACCATTACGGTTGAGTATTCTAGCTTGCAGGGAACGGAGATTGCTGGTGATTTGATTCCGCGCTTAATTGACGAATTGCCGATTATTGCTCTCTTGGCGACGCAAGCCAATGGCACAACTATTATTCGCGATGCTGAGGAGTTGAAGGTTAAGGAAACAGACCGTATTCAAGTGGTGGCAGATGCCTTGAATAGCATGGGAGCTAAGATTGAGCCGACTGCTGATGGTATGATTATCGAGGGCCCAACGCCTTTGCACGGTGCGACGGTTAATACCTTTGGCGACCACCGTATTGGTATGATGACAGCTATCGCAGCCCTCTTGGCACAAGATGGCGAGGTTGTTCTTGAGCGCGCTGAGGCCATTAATACCAGCTACCCAGCCTTCTTTGACCATCTTGAAAGTCTAGAAAAATAAGCTCAGTAAGGAGGAGAGAGAATGCCAATCGTATTACTTGGTTTTATGGGAGTTGGAAAGACCACGACTGCTAAACTCTTGGATATGCCACTCTATGACATGGACCAAATCATGGAAGAACGGATTGGCATGTCCATTGCGGATTTCTTCCAATCAGAGGGTGAAGATGCCTTTCGCCAGTTGGAAACCCAAGTCTTGGAAGAGTTGATGGACTTGCCCAATGATTACTTGGTTTCAACGGGCGGTGGTGTGGTCAAATCCGCCAAAAACAGGGAGATTTTGCTCAAAAATAAACCCAATAATGTTCTTTTGACTGCCTCCTTTCCAGTGGCATATGAGCGGATTAATCAAGATCATCAGTCGCAACGTCCCTTATTTTTACAGCACAGCCGAGAGGAGTTTGAGGCCATTTACCAAGAACGAATGGCTTTATATGAAGGACTAGCTGACCTGGTCATTGACACAGACCAACTCAGTCCGGAACAAGTAGCAAGGAAGATTCTATGCAAGTAGCTTATTTGGGCCCGCGGGGGTCCTTTACTCACCAAGTTGCCCAGCAGGCCTTTCCGGAGGCGGATTTGCAGGCTTTTGGTACCATTACGGAGGTCGTCAAGGCCTATGAGACTGGCTTGGTGACCTATTCGGTTATTCCGGTTGAGAATTCGATTGAAGGTAGTGTTCACGAGACCATTGACTACCTTTTTCATCAGGCGGAAATCCATGCGGTGGCAGAAGTGGTTCAGCCCATCGCCCAGCAATTGCTAGCGACGACGCCTCATAAGGAAATCGAGGTCATCTATTCTCATCCGCAGGCCATTGCGCAGGGGAAAAAATATGTTCAGGAGCATTTTCCGAAGGCTCGTTTGGAGTTGACAGCAAGCACGGCCTACGCAGCCCGATTTGTAGCGGAGCATGCGGATCAGCCTTTTGCGGCTATTGCACCGCACGCTGCGGCTGAAGAGTACGGCCTGCAGGTCATTGCCCAAGACATCCAAGAAATCGCGGAGAATTTCACTCGTTTTTGGATTTTGGGACATACTGCGCCTGAATTGGGATTGCGGAAAACAGATCGGAAGGTTTCTTTGGCCCTGACGCTACCAGATAATCTGCCAGGTGCCCTCTATAAGGCTATGTCGGTCTTTTCGTGGAGAGGAATCGGTTTGACCAAGATTGAAAGTCGGCCGCTGAAAACGGCGCTGGGTGAGTATTTCTTTATCTTAGATATTGAGAATAATTCAGATGAATTAGTTGGCTATTCTTTGGAGGAATTGAAAAGTTTAGGGATTTTTTATAAGATTTTAGGAAATTATAAGGTTTATAGTGTGTAATAACCTTAGAAAGGAGTGAATATGGCGAAACATCCCTTATCACATCATGAAGAGCTACGCTTGGACTACCTGCGTAAAAATATTCACTACTTAAACGAGAAGGAAAAGACGGAGCTGGATTACTTAGAGTATCTTAAAAAGGGTGAGGAGCAAGTTATTGCGCCTTCGCCACTTGAGGAGGAGGCTTCTAATCTTCCAGAGTTTTCACTTGAGGATTCTTGGAGAGAGGTTGTGCCCCTTGTAGAGGAAGAGGAGCTCTTACCAGCCTATCCGACCTTGAGTCGAAAAGAAAGGTTAAAAAAATCTAAGAAAAATAAGGCGACTTCAGTAACTGAAGATAGTAGTAGTCAGCCACCCAAGAAACCTTTTTTCAAACGACTTTTAAGTTTTGTCTTCTGGGGATTACTGATATTGCTGCTTGCCTTGGGCGCTATGTTTGTCAAAGGGATGATTAGCGTGGATAACAAGCCTGCTACCGAACAATTTGCTGGTCAGGCGACACAGGATGGCATCAATATTTTAATCTTAGGAACAGATGGTCGAGTTGGACAAAGTACCGGTGAAACTCGAACGGATACTGTTATAGTCCTGAATGTCAATAATAGTAGCAATAAGATAAAACTAGTCAGCTTTATGCGGGATACGCTGGTTACTATCGGTGGAGAAGGTGACTACAAACTCAATTCTGCCTACACTTTTGGTGAGCAAAATGGTGGTCTTGGGGCTGAAAATGTTCGGCAGGTTTTGAAGGAAAATTTTGATATTGATATTCAATACTATGCCCTTGTTGATTTTGCGAGTTTTGCATCTGCTATTGATACGCTCTTTCCATCAGGTGTGGCCATTGATGCTCAATTTTCAACGATTGATGGTGAAACGGTGTCTTCTGTTGATGCACCCAACGACCTGCGTCTGGAGGAAAATGCACCAGCTTATCAAACCATTCAGGTCGGTCCACAGCAGATGGACGGGAAAACCTTGCTCAACTATGCTCGTTTTCGTTCGGATGACGAAGGAGACTTCGGTCGGACAAGGCGGCAACAAGAGGTTTTGGATGCAATTATTCAGCAGGCACAAGATCCCACAAAGCTCTTCTCTGGTGCTGAGGCGCTTGGAAAAATTTACTCTATGACCTCTACCAATGTCCCACTAGCATTTCCGTTGCTTCGTGGTCCAGGTATTTTGCTGGATGCACCTAATGGAATTGAACGAGTAACCATACCAGAAAACCACGATTGGATTGATGAGTATGATAATTATGGTGGTATGGGACTAAAAATTGACTTCTATAAATACCAAGAAGTGCTGAGAGAACTGGGTCTAAGGTAAGAATGCGCCAGTTTTCTTGTGAAATGTGCTATACTTAAAAGTGACTTCGGTCACTTTTTTCGTGACCTCATTTAGAAAGTAGAACAATGTTAGAAAAAAATCAAATTGTTGAAGTGGAAATTGTGGACCTGACCCACGAGGGGCAAGGAGTTGCCAAGCTAGATGGATTTGTCTTTTTCGTGGATAATGCCCTACCAGGTGAGCGTATCAAGATGAAAGTTCTAAAGCTAAAAAAGAATATAGGTTTTGGTAAGGTGGAAGAATGGCAGAGCTTCTCACCAGACCGTAATCAAGACCTGGATTTGACCTATCTGAGAACGGGTATTGCAGATTTGGGGCATTTGAATTACCCAGCCCAGCTTGAATTTAAGAAAAAGCAAGTTGAAAATAGTCTACGCAAGATTGCGGGCATTTCAGAAATAGAAGTAGAACATACTCTTGGTATGGACAGTCCTCTTGCCTATCGAAACAAGGCGGCAGTTCCTGTTCGTCGAGTTAATGGCCAATTGGAAACTGGTTTTTTCCGTAAGAATTCGCATGATTTGGTTCCGATTGAAGATTTTTATATCCAGCATAAGGAAATCGATGCCTTGATTCTTGCGACTCGTGACCTATTCAGAAAGTTAGATTTGAAGCCTTACGATGAGAAAGAACAGACAGGACTGATCCGCAATATCGTCGTTCGTCGTGGTCATTATTCGGGTCAGTTGATGTTGATTTTGGTCACAACTAGACCAAAGATTTTCCGTGTTGAAACCCTTATTGAGCGTTTGACAAGCCAGTTTCCAAATCTGGTTTCTATCATCCAGAATATCAATGACCAGAATACCAATGCGATTTTTGGACAAGAATTTCGTCTGTTGCATGGCAGTGAAACCATTGTCGACACCATGTTGGGTAATGAATTTGAGATTTCAGCTCCGTCATTCTATCAAGTCAATACAGAAATGGCGGAAAAACTCTATCAGACAGCTATTGATTTCGCAGAATTGTCGGCAGATGATATTGTCATTGATGCTTATTCAGGTATTGGGACTATCGGCCTGTCTTTCGCCAAACAAGTTAAGCATGTTTATGGTGTAGAAGTCGTGGAAAAGGCTGTCCTTGATAGTCAGAAAAATGCTGCTCGAAATGGGATTGACAATGCGACCTATGTCTGTGATAGTGCCGAATCTGCAATGAAAAAATGGGTGGCAGATGGTATTAAACCGACAGTCATCTTTGTCGATCCGCCGAGAAAAGGTTTGACAGAAAGCTTCATCAGGGCAAGTAGCTCGGTAGCTCCAGAGAAAATCGTTTACATCTCTTGTAATGCGGCAACTATGGCGCGTGATATTAAGCTTTATGAGGAATTGGGCTATAGATTGACCAAGGTGCGGCCAGTAGATCTTTTTCCAACCACACATCACGTCGAGACTGTTGCACTATTGTCCAAACTTGATGCTGAGCATCATATTAACATTGAAATTGATGAGGAAGATTTTAGTTCCATTAATATAAAAAAAGACGCAACATATCCAGAGATAATATAGAAAAAATAAACGAGGAGTATGTAAATGAGATCAGAAAAAGAAATGATGGATTTAGTACTTTCTTTAGCAGAACAGGATGAACGTATTCGAATTGTGACCCTTGAGGGGTCACGCGCAAATATTAATATACATAAAGATGAATTTCAGGATTATGATATTACATATTTTGTAAGTGATATAGAACCGTTTATATCTAATGATGACTGGCTTAATCAATTTGGGAATATAATAATGATGCAAAAGCCGGAGGATATGGAATTATTCCCACCTGAAGAAAAGGGATTTTCCTATCTTATGCTATTTGATGATTACAATAAAATTGATCTTACCTTATTGCCCTTGGAAGAGTTAGATAATTACCTAAAGGGCGATAAATTAATAAAGGTTCTAATTGATAAAGATTGTAGAATTAAAAGGGACATAGTTCCGACTGATATAGATTATCATGTAAGAAAGCCAAGCGCAAGGGAGTATGATGATTGCTGCAATGAATTTTGGAATGTAACACCTTATGTTATTAAAGGATTGTGCCGTAAGGAAATTTTATTTGCTATTGATCATTTTAATCAGATTGTTCGCCATGAGCTGCTGAGAATGATATCATGGAAGGTCGGCATCGAAACAGGCTTTAAATTAAGTGTAGGCAAGAACTATAAGTTTATTGAAAGGTATATATCCGAGGATTTGTGGGAGAAACTTTTGTCCACCTACCGGATGGATTCCTATGAAAATATTTGGAAGTCATTATTTATATGCCACCAATTGTTCAGGGAAGTGTCCAAAGAGGTAGCAGAACTACTGGGGTTTGATTATCCAGAGTATGGTAAGAACATAACAAGATATACCGAGGACATGTATAAAAAATATGTTGAAAATGACTATTTTTAAAGATTAGCAAAGATTATTAACCATAAGCAAGGGGTGTAAATGTATGGAAAGTACTGATGTTATAAATGAGATTAGAGGTATATTACCTCGTAACTCAATTGGAAAATATGATTTACTAACTATTTTTACACATAAAACCGTTTTTGATAAAATTGTAAAAGTACTATCATTGGATTTTCAAAATAAAGTAGATTATGTGGCTGCCCCAGAAGCAATTGGATGGATACTAGGCACTGCCATAGCCAAAGAACTTGGAGTGGGGTTTATTGGAGTAAGAAAAGGTGATAAGCTGCCATACGCAAAAGAAGAGATTATTTCGACACATTTTACCGACTATTCAGGTCAAGATAAAAGCTTTGAAATATCTAAGAGTTCTATTGTGAGGAACAAAAGAGTTTTGATTGTAGATGATTGGATAGAGACAGGTTCTCAAATGAAGGCTTTAATAGCTTTGTTAGAGAAATTGGATTGCAGCATTATTGGGTTGGCTACTATTGGGATTGATATAAATGAGGTTACTCAAAAATGGATAGACAGCAGTTTTGTAGCTTATATTGGCTCAAACATATAATAAACCGAAAGAAAATCTTGAATCAAAATTTTGGATGGCGTTAATTTACAATACAACGAAAGATGTTTACTCTTTTTTTATAAATTTTAAGAGGCGTTAAAAAACAGTTTTCAGACGAAAGGAGATCGAAGTTGAGTATAGATTTAAGTAACAAAAAAATTCCGAAAGAAGCAATTCAAGCATTAAAAACTATAGCGGAACTACTTGATAATATGTTAATTGGGGTGTATTTGTATGGTTCGGCAGTAATGGGTGGTTTACGTATGAATAGCGATGTAGATATTTTGGTAATAACAAATCAAAGTTTATCTGAAAAAACTCGAAGGAATCTTACAAATAGGTTAATGCTTATATCTGGGAAAATAGGAAACATAAAAGATATGAGGCCTCTTGAAGTTACGGTCATAAATCAAAAGGATATTGTCCCTTGGCATTTCCCCCCCAAATATGAATTTATGTATGGCGAGTGGCTAAGAGAGCAGTTTGAAAAGGGAGAAATTCCTGAGTCGACTTATGATCCGGATTTAGCAATACTTTTAGCACAACTAAGAAAAAATAGTATTAACCTTTTGGGACCAAAGGCAACAGAAGTAATTGAGCCTGTGCCAATGACAGATATTCGAAAAGCAATTAAAGAATCTTTGCCCGGGTTGATAACTAGCATTAAAGGTGACGAACGCAATGTGATTTTAACTTTAGCCAGAATGTGGGTGACAGCATCTACTGGTGAAATCAGATCAAAAGATCTGGCAGCTGAATGGGCAATACCTCAATTACCTTATGAGCATGCCATTTTACTTGACAAAGCAAGAAAGGCTTATCTAGGAGGGTATATTGATAAGTGGAAAGGAATGGATTCTGAGGTGACTGAACTCGTTAATAATATGAAGAAGTCTATAGAGTCTTCCCTTAATCTCTAAAAGGCTGGTGTTGAGAATTCCATTGATAGGTTCTCTCATACCGAAATTTCTTAAAATGGTCAAAAACCGCTGGATATGTTCCCGTCTACCGATAGTTCCAAAAATGCTGCTGATATGTTTCCACAGACGGGCAAAGTAATATGACATCAATGCCATCAACTCGAGCCACGTGGAGACGGTAGCATTATTGTCCAAACTTAATGTCGATAAGCATATAAGTGTTGAAGTAGAGCTAGATGAACTTGATTTGACAAGTGCGGAGAGCAAAGCTACTTATGCTCAGATTAAGGAATATATATTAGAAAAATTTGGTTTGAAAGTTTCAGCACTCTATATTGCCCAGATTAAAAAGAAATGTGGAATAGAGTTGAGAGAAAATTATAATAAGTCAAAAAAAGAAAAACAAGTTATTCCACAATGTACACCTGAGAAAGAAGAAGCTATCATGGATGCGTTAAGGCATTTTACAGAAAGAACAACATCAAAAGCCTGATGGTGTTATAACAAAAAAGATAAACGGAAAAACCTTTATAACAGAGATATATTTTGACAAAAAGAGCAAAGATACATTTCAAGATAAATTGTTTAAGGTAGTGAAAGCGGAACGGAAATAGTGAAAACAGAAATTTTGTATATATCATTTAGGTTCCTTTTTATCCGTGCTGCATGTGGGAGAAAATAGGAAATTTGACAATAGAAAAAATGGCTTAAAAATGGTATAATGTTGTTGATTATTCAGAGAGAAAAATTAGAATTAAGACGAAAGCAATGTAAAATTTAAGGAGGGCAATCATTTGAGATATATACTTTTATTGCGTGGGATAATTGTGGGTGGAAAGATTAAAATGAATATAAGCGAAAGGAGAAATTATGAATAAAATAATCCATTGCAAGGCACTCTTAAACTGTTCATCAGAAAGAGCATTTTGTTTATTCACTAAGAATGAAGAGATTATAACTTGGCTAACAGAAAAATCAGAAATAGAACCTTGGGTTGGTGGGAAATATGAACTTTTTTGGGATAAAAATGATAATGAAAATAATAGTACTTTAGGGTGCAAAGTAACAGCATTTGAATTGAATAAACTATTATGCTTCAATTGGAAAGGTCCGGTACAATATGCGGATGTAATGAATGTTGCAAAACCACTGACTCATGTATGTATTACATTCTTTGCAGAAAAAGAAAATAAGACGGAAATTCATTTGATTCATAGTGGTTGGGGAGAGGGAGAAAAATGGGAACAGGCACGTTTATGGTTTGAAAAGGTTTGGAAACAGTCATTTTTAAGACTGGAAAATTTGTTTTAATATAAGCGTATATTGATAAATTAGAGCGTAGACAGTTAATTACAGCTTTGATTTCTGAAATTCAAATTTACGAAGAAAAGCAACCGAATGGACAATGGCTAAAATCAATTACATTTAAACTTCCTATCATCGATGAAGATTTAAATATTGTCTATTTTTAATAGTTATCTATTATTTAACGGGAGGAAATAATTCTATGAGTCGCTTTTGTAAATTTGGAAAGTTACACGTTACTAAAGGGAATGTAGATAAATTATTAGGTATACTACTGACAGCTTCCAAGGAGCTAAAGAGGTCCCTAGCGCCTACGGGGAATTTGTATCGATAAGGGGTACAAATTCCCACTAAGCGCTCGGGACCCCTTGTAGGAAAATGTCCTAAGTGTGGCAACAATATTGTATTAAAAAAATCGTTTTATGGTTGTTCAAATTATCCTGAATGTACCTTCACTTTAGCTGAACATTTTAGAAAGAAAAAACTCACCAAAACAAATGTAAAAGAATTACTAGAGGGAAAAGAAACCCTGGTAAAAGGAATCAAAACGAAAGATAGAAAGTCCTACAATGCCAAGGTAATGAAGTAATTAAAGATTAAAGGAGCTAATATTTTATGATAGGACCAGATAAGAAAAAACTTTATCCAAATGAAAATATAAAGACGGTTTGTTTTATAAGCAATCTACCTAAAAGACCCAATGTGGAGATTGGGGAATATACCTATTATAGCGATAATAAAAAAACACCGGAGAAATTTTATGATAATATAGAGCACCATTACGAATTTCTAGGGGATAAACTTATAATAGGAAAGTTCTGTGCAATTGCAGAGGGTGTTAAGTTTATTATGAATGGTGCAAATCATAGAATGGATGGAATTACAACCTATCCCTTTAATATCTTTGGCCATGGATGGGAAAAGGTGACTCCTACAATTGAACAACTTCCTTTTAAGGGAGATACAGTGATTGGCAATGATGTATGGATAGGTCAAAATGTTACCATTATGCCGGGTATTAAAATTGGTGATGGTGCGATTATTGCCGCTAATTCAACAGTAGTGAAAAGTGTTGAGCCATATACAATATATGGTGGGAATCCAGCTAAGTTTATCAAAAAACGCTTTAGTGACGAAAAGATTGAATTCTTGCTAAAGCTACAATGGTGGAACTGGAGCGAAGAGGAAATATTTAATAATCTTGAAATGTTAACATCCAAAGCAGGGTTAGAGCAATTCATGAAAAATTCCTAGACTTGGGGCCTTTCTACCACGGCACAAAAGGGAACTTAAATCTAGGGGGTGCTGGAATCTCGATTTAGCTCTAATTATTGCGAGCTAAAGAAGGCAAGCTTCATCTTTAGCTTTGATTGGAACAATAGACATTATATTATTAGGAGAAATAGCTTTGAGATTTATCACTTATAGATTTAATTTGAACGGAGGGATTACATGGTAAGTAAAACTGATGCCATTGAGATAATAACATATGCTGAAGAAAATGATATTAACATTTGGATAGATGGTGGTTGGGGAGTAGATGCTCTATTAGAAGAAGAAACAAGAGTACACAACGATATTGATTTATTTGTGGAAGAAAGTAATGGTAAAAAGTTTATTGAAATATTAAAAGAATATGGCTTTGCTGAAGTTATCGAAGCATATACCACCACATCTCATACGGTTTATAAGGATAGTAAAGGTAGGATAATTGATCTTCATATATTTAAATTCAACGAACAAGGATACATTGTTTTTGAGGGAGAAGCATATCCTCCAGAAGTCTTTAGCGGCATTGGGAAAATAGGCGATAAAACGGTAAGATGTATCGATGCTGAAAATCAAGTGTTATTTCATCTGGGCTATGAGCATGATGAAAATGATATGCATGATGTAAAACTATTGTGCGAGAGATTTAATATTCCTGTACCGAGTGAATACAAGTAACTGACAAATTCCGATTTAATTAGAATTTAGAGGAGGAAAAGATACGGCACGTTCTATTAAAGATTCCCTTTCTGGATTTGGAAGTGAACTGTTGGAACGAATAAGAGAAGATAGCAATGCAAGGCTAGATGAAGCTGACTTTGAAGAAAGAGTCATTGGGATTTATGCCTTAGCGAAGCAAAGGAATTTTTGCAGCAAGAAAGATACACTGAAGAAAAGTAAAGGATTCCTGTTGTAAACATCCCAAAGATAAATTTAGTTTAACGATACTAATTACATGTAAGGGAATCGACAATACTGTGCACAGATTGTCGGATGGATAAATGCATCCTCTGATAATATTGATGATGAAAGGAGGTTGTTTGATGGATTCTTTAAGAAGTATGAATAATGCATTGGAGTATATTGAAGAGCACTTAACAGAGGAAATTGATTATATTGAAGTATCTAAAATCGCATATTGTTCAGAGTATCATTTCAAGCGGATGTTTTCTTTTTTAGCAGGCATAAGTTTATCAGAATATATTCGGAGAAGAAGACTGACGTTGGCTGCACTTGATTTGAAAGATAGGGATTTGAGAATAATTGATGTAGCCGTCAAATATGGCTATAATTCGGCTGATTCATTTTCCCGTGCTTTTCATTCTCTGCATGGCATTCTCCCTTCTGAGGCAAGGAGTGAGAATACACAATTAAAAGCTTATCCTCGAATGACCTTTCAATTATCAATTAAAGGAGGATGCGAAATGAACTATCGTATTGTTGAGAAAGGACCTTTTAAGTTAGTAGGATTTAAGAAGAGAGTTCCAATTATTTTTGAAGGTGTCAATCCAGAGATTGCAAAAATGACTGAACTTTTAACCATGGATGTTATTAATCAATTAAAAGCAATTTCAAATGTAGAACCTACAGGTATTATTAGTGCTTCCACTAATTTTTCAGAAGGTAGAATGGAAGAGAAAGGAGAATTAGATCATTACATCGGGGTAGCAACATCAAGTAATGAAACTGCAGATTTTGATGTATTAAAAATTGATGCTAGTACCTGGGCTGTATTTGAATCGATTGGACCATTTCCGGAAACACTTCAAAATGTGTGGGGTAGGATATACTCAGAGTGGTTTCCATCTTCAGGATACGAGGCGGTTGAAGGTCCTGAAATTTTATGGAATGAGAGTCCAGACACTGGAAATCCAAAGTATCGAAGCGAAATCTGGATTCCAGTAAAGAAAAAAGACTATTGATTACATTAATGTTTATTATTGAGGGCGCTCCTAGTAAGAGTGCCCTTTTCGTAAACGGTACGATTGGTGGATATGTTCCCGTCTACCGATAGTGCCAAAAACGCAGTGGATATGTTTCCGAGAACGGACACACTTATATGACATTCATTCTGTCCTCTCGAGCCATGTGGAGTGCGTAGTGTTGCTACAACGAAGCAACGGGTAAAAATCCTTTATTTTAAGCACTTTTTCAAGCATTTTGTCTTTATTGAAAAGAGTGATTTTGACATAAAAAAGGTTCAAAAAAAGTACATTGATGTGAATGTCTGTTTGGATGTCGACTGCGTAGACAAAAAATAGATACGTCATAAAAAATAATAGTTCAGCGAGAACATTTTACTAAGTGTTCTCGTTTTTTTATTTTCAGGAGGAATTCATGCAAAAGTATGAACAATCATCACGCCAAATCGTGATGTG